>JBGAWU010000056.1:0-9915 GCA_044227425.1 Methyloglobulus sp. | reverse complement strand
TTTCTTTCAACTTGTGTTCGCAGGCACTGCGGCCACAATCGTTTCAGGATCAGTGGGCGGACGTATTAAATATTTTTCGTTCATCATTTTCTCACTGCTTCTGGTGGGTGTCTTGTATCCGATCACCGGACATTGGATTTGGGGCGGCGGCTGGTTGGCCAATTTAGGCGCAATGGATTTTGCAGGCGGAATCGTCATCCATATCAATGCCGGTGTCGCCGCTTTAGTTTCTGCCTTGGTAATCGGAAAACGCAAAGGATTCCCAACCACGGCCATGCCGCCTCACAATATGACGATGGTTGTCACTGGTGCCGGGATGTTATGGGTCGGCTGGTTCGGTTTTAACGCGGGCAGCGCGCTGACTTCCGACGGACGGGCGGGAATGGCGATGTTAGTCACCCACATTGGAGCGGCATCAGGTGCATTAACCTGGATGGTCATCGAATGGATCCGCTTTGGTAAACCTAGCGTACTCGGTATTGTTACCGGCATGGTAGCAGGTTTAGGTACGATCACTCCAGCCTCGGGTTTTGTGGGACCGGCTGGTGCTTTGTTTATCGGTGTTACAGCTGGGATCGTTTGTTTTTTCGCCACCCAATTTGTTAAGCGCAAGCTTATCATCGACGACTCTTTGGACGTTTTCCCGGTTCACGGCGTGGGTGGTATTACAGGCTCTTTGCTGACCGGCGTATTTGTCGAACGCAGTTTAGGCGGCATCGGTCTTGCCGAAGGCGTTACCATTGGTCATCAGGTCGGTGTCCAGGCTGTGGCAATCATCGTAACGATTGTTTGGAGTGCAATATTTAGCTACCTAATCCTCAAAGGTTTGGATAAGTGCATCGGCATACGCGTTAGTACCGATGAAGAAGTTCAAGGACTCGATCAAGTTCTCCATGAAGAAACCGGTTACTTGGATTTATAAGGCCAGCGAGCAGTTACGGTCTAAACTCAAATGGGGAACGCGGTCTAAGGGTCGCGTTCCCATGCAAATTATTCCAGCCGAAGCCAGCCTTTCCGAAGGAGAACCCAGTCGCTGGCAACAAGTGCTTGCAAAGCTTCCTCGCCCGCTTCGTCTATTCGTTAAGCCTTTCCTCATCATCGCATGCTTAGTCGGCTTATATGCCGTCTTGGGTTTTTACGCGCTGCCGTCCGTATTAAAAGCCAAGCTTCCCGGTATTATTCAGGAGCAAACCGGTAGGACAGCGTCTGTTGCCAAGATCGAATTTAATCCATTCAAGTTATTCGCCCGTATTCAAGGTTTTAAAATAGCGGAAAAAGACAGTAAGGATTTTGCCGGTTTCGACGATTTCAGCGTCAAAATAAACGGCTTAAACTCAATCAAGCAGTTTGCAGTTGTCATCGACGACATAGTCTTAAACAAACCATCAGTCCATCTTGTTAAATTGAAAGACAGCAAATTCAATTTTGAGGACATGATTAAGTCGAAGAAAAAAGAACCCGAGAAACCCGGCGACGGTAAATTATTTCCGGTGCATATCGCTAAGTTATCGATTACCGACGGCAAACTGCTCTGGGACGACAAGCATTTCGCCAAGCCAGTTTCGGAAGAAATAGCGCCGATAAACCTGACGGTCAGCGATCTTAGCACCAAAGAAAACGCGAAAGCCAAACTGGATTTCAACTTTGCGCTTAAATCGGCAGGTAAATTTGATTGGCAGGCAAACCTCGGTATTAATCCGTTGTTTTCGGACGGTACTATCAAGCTCGACAAAGTGCAGCTGCAAAAAATCATCGCACTGGCCTTATCCGATACCGCGCCATTCGAATTGCAAGGCAATGAAGCGTTCAAGGTCGATTACAACGTAGGTATGGACAAAAAGGACATCAGCGTCACCGTTAAAAACAGCAAAATCGAACTGCGCGACTTTCAGTTTGCGGATAAAAGCGAAGCAAAAAATGTATTTAAAACACCGTTGTTTACGTTGGAGACGGACGCCCTGGTCAAAATCGTCAAAAACAATCTTGAAGTTACGGTTAAGAAGTTGAAATTAGGCGGCAGCGATATGGCGTTTTCCAATCAATTGTCGCAGCCGATGAGTATAAAAATCCCGTCATTGACTCACGAAAACGACCTAAAGGTAACGCTAGCTAAAGACGGCCTTAAAGTCGTTACCGATAAAGTGAAAGTTTCATTGAAGGACCTTCAGTTTAATGGTTTCGACCAAAACAAAGCTGAAGCGAAAATCCCCGAACTCACCCTTGAAGCCGGCTTTCAACTGGCGCAAAACGAAAAAATGTTTGATGTCAACGTCGTACAAGGCAAACTCGAGCTGCATAATTTGCAGGTTAACGAAAAAGGCGAACCCAAAACCCTCATCAAGATCCCGGCTTTCAGTTTGAACGGCATTAGCGTCAACCTAAAAAATCAAGAAGTCGTCCTGGATTCGGTGACCGGAAAAGACGCCGAATTCCAGGCATGGCTGAATAAAGACGGCACGGTCAATTACCAGCATTTAATGTCGGCTTCCACTTCCGAAAAAAAACAAAAAAAGCCGGATATCAACACAGCAAAAACGGTTGATTTCACAGAAGATGCCGCTAAGCCAATGACCGCGCCGACCGATCAGAAAGCTAAACCCCAAAAAGACTGGCTTATCAAAATCAAAAACGTTTCGTTGGAAAACTTCGGGTTAACCTTTGAGGACAAAACCCTAAAAAAACCGGTCGTCATGACGGCAAAGCCAATCAACGTCAAATTGAATAACTTCGACAGCAAACTGGATTCCAAGTTGCCGTTCCAACTTGAAATAGGCGTAAACAAAACCGGTTCGATCAAATTGAAAGGCGACACCGTAATTTCGCCGCTGCTGGCAAAAACTGATGTCGATGTTAAAAACATTGACCTGGAAACATTCCAGCCTTACGTAGACAAATTCGCCCGGCTGGATGTGCTGGACGGCAAGTTTAACATCGGCGGTAAGCTTGCCGTGCAACAACAGCCTAAAAAGCCACTGGATGTTAAATTCAAAGGCAACACCAATATCGCCAATTTGCTGACCCGCGATCAGTTGCAGAACAAAGATTTTATCAAGTGGAAAAACCTGACGTTCAAAGAACTCGATGTTGACCTGTCGGCCAATCGCTATACCTCGTCAGAGTTAGTGATTGAAAAGCCTTTCGCTAAGGTAACAATCA
This sequence comes from Methyloglobulus sp., assembly GCA_044227425.1. Taxonomy (GTDB): domain Bacteria; phylum Pseudomonadota; class Gammaproteobacteria; order Methylococcales; family Methylomonadaceae; genus Methyloglobulus. Next base: position 6,759 of record JBGAWU010000056.1, on the reverse strand, counting down.
GAAAAGACAAAACAATGAATTTTTCCGACATTATGGTTGCGGAAAAAACACCCACGCAAAAGTCCGTCAAATCCCCAAAAAACATTCCAAAAACCAAAGTCTCCAGCAAAACGAGTCCAAGCGACAGGCCGTTTTTCAAACTGAATAAAGTCAGCATTATCGACGGTTCGTCCGATTTTGCTGACCTTTCTTTAATATTGCCATTCGCCGCCCAGATTAAAAGCTTGGACGGCGGTGCTAGCGGCATTTCGTCCGAACAAAAATCGACCATCAAAGTCGATTTAAAAGGGAACGCTTACGACCTGGCGCCTGTGGACATTAATGGCGAAGTCAGCCCTTATCTCGGCAATTTCAATATCTATCTCAAATTCGACGGCATGCCCATGCCCTTGGTCACGCCTTATATGGTGGAATTTGCCGGTTATAAAATTGAAAAAGGTAAGTTAACGTTAGGTTTACAGTACAAAGTAGAAAACGGCAATTTACAGGCCGCAAATAACATTCTCATCGACCAGCTAGAGCTAGGCGAAAAAGTGGAAAATCCGCGTGCCGTATCTTTACCGCTCCAACTTGCCATCACATTACTGAAAGATTCGGACGGCAAAATCAAATTGGACGTTCCGTTGACCGGCAGTTTGGAAGACCCTAAATTTAGCATCAGCAGCATCATTGTGGATGCTTTAGTAAATGTACTCACCAAAGTCATTACTTCACCGTTTAATGCAATCGCATCCTTGGTGGGGAGCGACGAAGACTTAAGTACCGTCATGTTTACACCAGGTAAATACGCACTGGAGCCATCAGAAACAGGCAAGCTGGATAGTGTAGCCAAAGCCCTGAAGGAAAAACCTGCACTCAATCTGGAAATAAAAGGGGCTGCGTTTGAAAAAGAAGACTGGGCGATACTAAAGAGAGAAGCCTTGTTGGATCAACTCAAAAGCACCAAAGCGGCTGAAGTTAGCCGGGAAAAGGGCAAACAAGTCCTGCCCGAATATGTGGAATTGTCTGAGGATGAATATAACGATTTACTGGCCGATGCCTTCATCCGACGGTTTCCAACCATGGCTGAGAAATCGCTTCTGAGGCAGCCTAAGTTAATTCCGCCGCTAACAGGCGACTTCTATCAAGTCGCCAAAGAAAAAATGTCCGAACTCATCAAGCCCGATCCCAAAAGGCTGAAAGACCTGGCTTCGGAACGTTCAAAAGAAATTGCCAAATACATCGTCCAAAAAGGCGGAATTCCCAACGAACGGGTCTACATCCTTGACTCCGTACTCGATCCCGAAAGGGAAGGTAAAGAAATTGCCGCTACATTGTCTTTAAGGACGAATTGAAGGCCATATTAAAACTTTTAGCCGTGTTTTTATCGGCATTGAATGCGCCAATGTAATAATGCTGTACCCCATTTAGAAAGCTATCCATTTAGGCTTACTGGCTTTATCCGCCGCGACGGAAACCACTGTACCTATCTATATTTTAATAACAATCCTGTTGCTCTATTTCGAGCTGCAACACGGCGATGACGATGAAAAATATAAATTACGGACGAATTAACGTTCGTTGGAATTATGTCCCTAGACGTTGTGCAGATTACTTAAAGGGTGCCAAATGGTAATATTGCTTTTGATTTTTTTATAAGCAACAAGAGACGCTTGCCATGCACGTTACCTTAGTCCATATCCATCTCAAACCCGAACATATCGAAGCATTCATTCTGGCGACCCGGCTAAACCATGAAGCTTCCATACTGGAACCCGGCAACCGCCGTTTCGATGTGCTGCAAGCGCCGGACGATCCAGGTCGGTTTATCCTGTATGAAGCCTATGTGGATGCCGAGGCAGCGGCGGCACACAAAGAAATGGCGCATTATTTAGCCTGGCGCGATAAAGTTGCGGCTTGGATGGCGGAACCGCGCCAAGGTATCCGCTACGACGGCCTTTTTCCACGAGGTTAAGGCGATGGATTTTGCTCCTTTCTCAATTTCCCGGTTTCCGCGCATCAGTTACGGTAGTGGGCGGGTCAACGAAGTTCCCGGCTTGATTGAAAAATACGGACGTACCGCACTGCTCATCACCGGCAAACAATCATTCTATGCTACGCCGCGCTGGCAATCTTTCATCCAAGCACTTGAAGGAAAAGGTATTCGCTGGCTGCACATGACGGTATCAGGTGAACCTTCCCCGCAGCTTGTCGATGAAGCAGTCAGCCGTTTTCGTAGTGAGAATATCGATGTCGTCGTTGCTATCGGCGGCGGTAGCGTACTCGATGCCGCCAAAGCCATTGCCGGACTGTTGCCGCACGGCAATTCGGTGATGGATCATTTGGAAGGCGTCGGTAAAAACGTACCTTATAGCGGTCCCAGTACGCCTTTCATCGCGGTGCCGACAACAGCGGGAACCGGCAGCGAAGCAACTAAAAATTCGGTATTGACCTTACAAGGGAAAGAAGGGTTCAAAAAATCCTTCCGCGACGAATGTTTAATACCCGAATACGCTATTATCGACCCCGATCTGCTAGCGACCTGCCCGCCCGATCTGGTTGCAGCCGATGGCATGGATGCGTTTACGCAACTATTGGAATCCTATGTCTCGATTAAGGCGAATCCCTTTGTCGATGCTTTGGCGTGGAGTGGTATGACAGCGGTAAAAGAAGGAGTCTTTGCCGCTTGGGAAGGCATAGAACCCGCCGCCAGCCATGGCCGTGCGGCAATGGCTTATGCCGCCCTGCTCTCCGGCATCACGTTGGCGCAAGTGGGATTAGGGTCGGTGCATGGTTTGGCTTCGCCGTTGGGTGCTTATTTTCCGATTCCGCACGGCGTCGTGTGCGGGACATTGGTTGCCGCTGCCACTGCAGTCAACATAGGGGCAATGCAGGCGCGCGAGGCCAATAACAAGGCATTGGCTAAATACGCCCAAGTCGGTCGATTACTGACAGATAATGCGGATCTGGATGATGAATCGGCGCGCGCAGCATTAATCGCGTTGTTATCTGAATGGAGCGTACGCTTGCAGCTCCCTCGGCTGAATTGTTACGGTATTAGCGTAAACGACTTCCCGTTGATCGTTGCCAACAGCCGGGGAAGCAGTATGCAGACGAATCCGATTGTGCTGACGGATAATGAAATCAACGCGATTTTAACGGAACGCCTTTAATCCAAGCTAAAGCCCAAGTTCGCTGAGTCCCGGATGCCCGTCGGGACGGCGGCCTTGCGGCCAGTGGAACAGGCGTTCGCTTTCTTTGATCGGTAAATCATTGATGCTGGCATAGCGCTTCTGCATCAGCCCTTGCTCGTTGAATTCCCAGTTTTCGTTACCGTAGGAGCGGAACCACTGTCCACTATCGTTATGCCATTCGTAGGCAAAGCGTACGGCAATATGGTTGCCGTCGAACGCCCACAGTTCTTTAATCAAACGATATTCCAATTCCGTTGCCCATTTACGTTTTAGGAATTCGATAATCTGTCCGCGCCCAACCGGAAATTCGGCACGGTTGCGCCATCGGCTGTCGATGGTATAGGCCATAGCAACCTTTTCCGGGTCACGGTTATTCCAGCCGTCTTCCGCCATGCGTACTTTTTGGGCCGCAGTTTCGCGGGTAAACGGTGGAAATGGCGGGCGGGATTCTAAACTGGTTGTCATGGCGGACTCCGCATATAGCTTGAAATTTACTGCTAGTTTAACCGAGAGGAACCAATCGCTCTAAATTCTTCGGTCAAAATAGTTTAGGGTGGATAGGGCATCTAAACAGCCAATCAAATAACAAACGGCAATTTCCAAATACTCAGGTTGTATTCTTTCCGCGTTTCAACGATAATACGCAGCTCTTTCGCCGGAACGGTTAACTAAACGGCTGAAAAGTTATCATGGTGATCGTGTTGGTCCTCCCGCAACGATACGCTGTAAACCCCGCCAGGTCCGGAAGGAAGCAACGGTAGCAGCAGATTCGTGTGCCGGGATGCGGCTGGCACGGTTGCCGCCCACTCAGCTACAACCTTATGAGCCTGCAATGAATTATCAGGTTCTCGCCAGAAAATGGCGTCCCGCAAATTTCACCGAAGTCGTTGGTCAGGATCATGTCGTCAAGTCGTTGAAAAACGCTTTGCAGCATAACCGTCTGCACCATGCCTATTTGTTTACTGGTACGCGCGGCGTTGGAAAAACAACGATAGCCCGGATTTTGGCGAAGGCGATCAATTGCGAAAACCTCAAAGATTATAATCCCTGCGGCGAATGCAAGGTTTGCCGAGAGCTGGACGAAGGCCGGTTTATGGACTTGATCGAAGTCGATGCCGCTTCCCGTACTAAGGTGGAAGATACCCGCGACCTGCTCGACAACGCCCAGTACGCACCGAATTACGCCCATTATAAAGTCTACCTGATCGATGAAGTACACATGTTGTCGGGCCATAGCTTTAATGCCTTGCTCAAAACACTGGAAGAGCCGCCGCCGCATGTGAAGTTTTTATTGGCGACCACCGATCCTCAAAAGATTCCAGTGACTGTTTTGTCGCGTTGTTTGCAGTTTAATCTCAAGCGCTTGCTACCGAAACAAATTTTCGAACAGATGCAGGACATCCTTGGACAGGAACGGATTGAATCCGAGCCGCAAGCCTTGCAGTTATTGGCGCGGGCGGCGGACGGCAGTATGCGGGACGGCTTAAGCCTGTTAGATCAAGCAATCGTTTACGGTGCAGGTAAAGTCGCAACCGCTGAAGTCAATGCAATGCTGGGTACGGTAGCGCAGCGACCTGTCGAAGAACTTTTGACGGCATTGGCGGACAGCAACGCCGAAGCCATCCTTGGCAAAATTGATGAAATCGCCAATATCCATTCCGATTTCAGTACAATCCTTGAGCAGATAATCCATGTCCTGCACCGTATCGCCTTGGCGCAACACATTCCCCTTGCGGTCGAACACGAATTTGACCGCGAGATGATTACCGGGTTATCCCAACGCATATCGCCCGAAGATATTCAGCTTTTTTATCAGATTGCATTGCTAGGTCAAAAGGACCTCGATCTCGCGCCGGATTCGCGCATGGGTTTCGAAATGGTCATGTTACGGATGCTGGCGTTTAAGCCTGTCAAGGTTGAGTCCATACAATCCAGGCCAACGCAACCGGCACAAGTAAGTCCTGTAACTAAGCAACAATTGGCAAAACCTGTTGAACATTCGAATTCAACGGTTATTGATAACCAGGAAAAGCCGAAGGGAAATCCACACAGCCAAAGCTCAAGGCACAGTTGGGGCGAGATGATTGGCATCATGAAGCTCGAAAGTTTAACGAAAGAATTAGCCAATAATTGCGCACTGGAATGCATCGACGACAATAGCTGTCGATTATTTCTGGATGCCAGCCATCAGCAATTATTGACAACAAGCCGCGAGAAGAAATTACAGAAAGCGTTGCAGGATTATTTCGGGAAGCCTTTAAAATTAACGATATCAATCGAACGGGCGGAGCTTGAAACACCCGCCGTACAATTTGCAAAAGAGCAGGAAAACAGGCAGCAGGCGGCAATTGACGCAATTAATGCCGACGTTAATGTCCTAGCGCTAAAAGAATATTTTGATGCCAGGATAATACCCGGCACTATAGAACCCGTATAACGGACAGGAGAAAGAGATGAAAAATCCACTGGGCAGCATTATGCAACAAGCCCAAAAAATGCAGGAAGACTTTAAAAAAGCCCAAGAAGAACTCGAAATGCAGCAAGTGCTGGGCGAGTCGGGCGGTGGTTTGGTGACCATCCTCATGACCGGTAAACGGGAAGCAAAAAAAGTCACTATCGACCCTTCGCTGCTGGGCGATGATAAAGACATGCTTGAAGATTTGGTGGCTGCTGCGATCAACGATGCTGTCAACAAAGTCGGCAAAATGAAAAAAGAAAAAATGGCGTCCATTACCTCGGGGTTGCCGATTCCACCCGGATTCCAACTACCCTTCTGAGATGCAGAAAAAAGGTTTACTGGGGCAATTGAACCAAACGTTGTGCTGTTTGCCGGGCGTCGGTCCGAAAACCGCGCAACGGATGTCTTTCCATTTGCTCCAAAGGGACAGGCATGGCGCCAAAATACTGGCCGAAACACTGATCGAAGCTTTGGCAAAAATCGGTCATTGTCGAGTTTGCCGTACCTTAACGGAGCAAGAGATTTGCCCAATTTGTGCCGATCAAACCAGGGATTCCTCGCTGGTGTGTGTAGTGGAAAATCCTTCCGATGTCTGGATAATCGACCAAGCGACTGTGTTCAAAGGCCGGTATTTTGTCCTGCACGGAAGGTTATCGCCCTTGGACGGCATAGGCCCTGACGAACTTGGGCTTGAACTACTGGAGCAACGGATGTTGGAAGGCGAAATCAAGGAATTAATTTTGGCAACCAATTCAACCGTGGAAGGCGAAGCAACTGCTTATTTTATCGGCGAACTGGCAAGAAAATATCACGTCCAAGCCAGCCGTATCGCGCATGGCGTCCCGATGGGCGGGGAATTGGAGTTTATCGATAGCGGCACGTTGGCGCACGCTTTTAATGGTCGGAAGGTCATTTAAAAAAGAATGGCCGATTAGCGTCAACTTAGAATTATAACTAACCCAAATTATCGTCGAGGAGAAAATTATGCTCGATTGTCTATTTTGCAAGATGGTCAGGGGCGAAATCAAACCAGATGTTGTTTATGAAAACGACCATGTTTTGGCCTTTCGGGACATCAATCCGCAAGCGCCAGTGCACATATTAGTAATCCCTAAGCGGCACATTGCT
>JBGAWU010000055.1:0-9954 GCA_044227425.1 Methyloglobulus sp. | reverse complement strand
GTAGATATTTTCGTTATCGAGCAGTATCTTCCCCTCAATCCGTGCGCTGTCAACTAAATCGTTCATGCGGTTGATACAACGTAACAACGTCGATTTACCGCAACCACTCGGACCGATGTAAGCGGTAACTTTTTGCTTGGGTATTTCCATATTGATTTTGTGAAGCGCCTGCTTTTGCCCGTAAAAAAGATCGAGATTTTCAACCCTAATAGCGATTTCATTTGTACCGGACTCGGCATCCCTTTCACTGAAAATCGACTTCATATCGATAGCGTGGGTGCGTGTTTGTTCAATTGTCATTTTTTAACCTTCCAATGCGCGATATTTTTCCCGCAAATTATTTCTGATGATAATTGCAGTCAGATTAAGCCCGATAATCACCAGGACCAGCAAGAGAGCTGTAGCATAAACCAAAGGCCGTGCCGCTTCGACATTCGGGCTTTGGAAGCCGACATCATAAATGTGAAAACCTAAATGCATAAATTTTCTTTCTAAATGAAAGAACGGAAAATTTCCATCAAGGGGCAGGGTGGGTGCCAGTTTTACAACGCCGACCAGCATCAATGGCGCGACTTCCCCCGCGGCTCTGGCGACGGCAAGGATAAGGCCGGTCATAATCGCCGGGCTTGCCATTGGCAGCACGGTGCGCCAAAGCGTTTCAATCTTGGTGGCGCCTAACGCCAGGCTGCCTTCCCGGATCGATTTTGGGATACGGGCTAAACCTTCTTCGGTTGCGACGATAACCACCGGCAAGGTGAGTAACGATAACGTAATAGATGCCCACATCAAGCCGGGGGTGCCGAATACTGGCGAAGGTAACGATTCTGGGTAAAACAGCTGGTCAATTTTACCGCCCAGGATATAGACAAAAAAACCTAATCCGAAAACCCCATAAACCACTGATGGTACACCTGCCAGGTTGTTGACCGCAATTCGTATTAAACGGGTGGTAAAGCCTTGTTTGGCATATTCGCGCAGGTAAACTGCAGCAATTACGCCGAAGGGGGTAACGATGACCGACATGATTAATACCATCATGATAGTGCCGAAAATCGCAGGAAAAATACCGCCTTCGGTATTGGCTTCACGTGGGTCGTCGGACAAAAATTCGGAAAGTTTGCTGAAATAATGGCCGATTTTATCGAGAAGCCCCATTTTATTGGGTTGGTAAATCCTGACAATTTTAGAGAAAGGGATGGCGACTTCCTTATCGCTATCGGTTTTGGCTACCAGACTGGCGCTTCTGATTTTTTGATATAACGCACGGGCTTCGACTTGATATTTTTGATATTGCGCTTTTAGTTCAGATCTTTCTTGTTCGATGGCGGTTTTAGCGCTTTCGTCCAATTGGTGCTTTAACTCTAGTTTCCGTTGTTTCAACCGCAATTTTTCCAAATTGTAATTGATAGCACCGATATCCTTTTTTTCGAGATGGGAAATTTCAGCGTAAATTTTCAGGGCATCTTCGAGTTTGGTTTGTACGACAGGCCAAGCAGAGTCGCCAGTCGCTACAATTTGGCCGGAATCTTTTACGGCAATGAGTTTGCCGTAAAAATTTCCCCATTCCCGTCGTTCGATAACCATAATATCAGGCGGAAATTCCTCGCTTTTGACGTTCCTTGCTTGCAGCCAGCGGAAATCGGCGCCGATAACATCCCGGTTTCCCGTTTTAATCTGATATTGGACGAGTGATTCTTCGTTATCGGCCATCTTAAAACCCGACGCTTTAGCCATCGCAGCCGGTGTCGTACTGGTGTCGATAATTTCGCCAAAAATCGTTTTAACTTGACCGTTGCCTTCTTCGTAACTGAATTTCGCCACTTCTGCGGGCCAAAAATGACCGATGCCGCGGACGACAATCAAGCCAAGTACGCCGAATATCATGATCAAACAGGCGCTGACGGCAGCTGCATTCAGCCAGATCCAGGGTGAGGCGCTTTTAAACCAAGACGCTATCATAATGAGCTATATTTTTCCCGTAAGCGCTGGCGGATCACTTCAGCCAACGTATTAAACACAAAAGTGAATACAAAGAGTACCAGCGCCGTTAAAAACAGTACACGATAATGTGAGCTATCGACTTCAGACTCGGGCATTTCAACCGCGACGTTGGCGGCAAGGGTACGCAATCCTTGGAAGACGCTGAAATCCATCACGGGTGTATTGCCGGTTGCCATTAATACAATCATGGTTTCGCCCACAGCGCGGCCTAACCCTATCATCACGGCAGAAAAGATACCGGGACTTGCGGTGAATAACACGACCCGCATCATCGTTTGCCACGGCGTTGCCCCCAGTGCCAATGAACCCACCGTTAAATGCTTCGGGACACTGAAAATTGCGTCTTCCGCTATCGAAAAAATGGTAGGGATAACGGCGAATCCCATTGCAATTCCGACGATTAACGCATTTCGCTGGTCGTAGCCAATTCCGAAATCGCGGTTAAGCCAGTCTCTTAACGATCCGTGAAAGAGCAGCATCTCCAAGGGGGTGCTAACGTAAAATGCAAACCAGCCTGCAAAAACAATCACAGGTATTAATATGGCGGCATCCCAGCCGTCCGGGATGCTTTGGCGTATGGATTTCGGGATGTATTCCCAGATGAACGCAACACACATGATGAAGATAGGTAAGACCAAAAGCGTGAGGAATAATCCCACCAGATTTTCTTCGATAACCGGTGCCAGCCAGAGTCCCGCGAGAAATCCCAGGATGACCGTAGGCAATGCGCCCATCAGTTCAATCGACGGTTTTACGACTTGGCGCATTTGGGATGACATAAAGTATGCAGTATAAATGGCGCCCATTAAGGCTAACGGCATAGCGACCAGCATGGCGTAAAACGCAGCTTTCAAGGTGCCGAACACTAATGGGACGAGACTGTATTTAGGCTCGAAATCGCTGCTTGCTGATGAGGATTGCCAAATGTAAGCTGGTTTCGGATAACTCTCGTACCAGACTTTTTGCCAGAGGGATTTGATGGACACTTCAGGGTGTTCGTTATCGATGTCCCAGACACTTATTTTGCTATCTTTGTTTTCAAGCAATAACCGGTTCGCCCTGGGTGATAGCGCCGCATTTTCAGGTGCGGTTTGGCTGAGCGCCTGTTTAAAAAGTTCACGCTCTGACGTAGAGTTGTACATCCCGGTTTTACCGCTGGCATCTACGGCCATAAACCCTTTTCTGCGCTGCTCAGCTTCAATTTCGATAATGGGTTGGTCGGAAACCTTGAAAGACCGGATTTTTTTAAAAGTTAACTGTTTAAGTTCGTTTTTTACTTGCGTCCACTGGGATACGCGACCCGACGAATCGCCGACCAATAAAGAAAGGTCGCCGTTCAAAAATGTAACGCTAGTAATGGTTTGCCCGGCTTCGACAATTTTTTCTTGATACTTTTCTTTCGGTGCGGCTTTATCGCTAATACTATAGACTTTGAGCAAACCTTCGTTATCGATGAGGAACAGCTCGCTGTCTTCTTTATCCAGCAGTAAATAGGTCACGTTTTCACCGGAACCTTCCAGGGCAGTCGCCGTACGGGTAGTTGTCGCACTTTCGGAAAATAACGACTGTTCTTTACTGAAATTTACCAGATGGATTTTATTACTTGCTTTTGCGGCGATTGTCGTACCGTCGGAGACTGCGGTTAAAGCCAGTTTATCTACAGCGCTTCCGGTGTTGTCAATTACCAAGGGTTGTTCCCCCATAGGATATTCCAGGGATGGCGTAATCTGGCGCTGATTATTCGGATAAGTCAGCTTGTATTGATGCTTAACAATGACCGCCCGACCATCGGAAAGGCCGTAAGCTACAAGCCCTTCACTCATTAAGCTGCTTTGGGCAAAGCTGGTAATATGGGTTTCGGGCGGAATGGCGATGGTTTGGGATAAAATGGTTTTGCCGGTCATGGCATTGAAAAAAACAACATGCCCGGTTTCAGTAAAACGCGCACCTACCTCATTCTGCTCTTCAACTTCGAGCAATATAGTTTTGCCGAGGGTTTTCTCAGGAACGTCGTATTCGGCAATTTCAGTGGTTTTTGCCGATGTAAACAAAGGTAAAACGACATAGAGCAAGTAAAAGAAGATTAAAACGATGGCGACAATAACGCCTAGCCCTCCGACAATTACGCAGTAACGGGCAATAGCGTCCTTCAATAATCGCCATCGCTGGTAAGCATCGTTGGAAAGCGGGGAGGGTTTCGACAGGGGGGCGTTTGTTGTTTTATCAATCATAAGTTATTGTAAATTCACTATGTGACAAATTTGTGTCATTTTGTTGAAAAATAACAAAATGTATTCTCATCGATAGAGTTTTTTGCAGCACTGGAACGAATGCGGATATTACCTAGATTAGCTTGCTTGCACTATCCTTTTTTTAGAAAAATCTGATTAATGACGCGTAATTTGGCTTGAAGAAGACCTAAGATAGTTGAGTTATCTGCCCGTTTTATGTGAAACATCGAATTATTGATGTATTTCCAATTATAAAAAAGGCCGGACTCCGATTAACAGAGTCCGGCCGATAGTCTTTGCAAACCGATATTTCAGCGGGGGAGATGAAGGGTTAACAGAGACTATAGTCCTGAATTAAATGAGGTTGGCGCCGTTTAGGGCGTCATATAATTCATTGGGTCGTCCTATTTTATAGAAGCCAATGCCTTTTCGGCAATTTTTGCCGGTAACGGGATATAGCCGTCTTTAATGACAGACTGTTGACCTGTTTTGGACAGTACCATTTTAATGAATTCAAATTCCAACGGCGCTAAGGCTTGGTTTGGTTTTTTATTGACGTAGATAAACAAATAACGGGTCAACGGATAAGTGCCGTTGAGCGCATTTTCAGGCGTTGGTTCTATAAAGGTAGTGCTGCCTTTTTTTGCCAAAGGAACCATTTTGACACCGGATGTACTATAGCCCATGCCTGAATAGCCGATTCCGTTCACGGATTCGGTAACAGACTGGACGACTGAAGCAGAGCCAGGTTGTTCGTTGACGTTGCTTTTGAAGTCGCCTTTGCAAAGCGCATGTTCCTTGAAATAGCCATAAGTACCGGATACGGAATTACGGCCGTAAAGTTGGATGCTTTTCGCGCCCCACGCGGCAACACCAGCGTCGCCCCACGTTTCGATGCTGGCGCTGCCGCCGCATTTGTTGGTGGTGGAAAAGATGCTGTCAACCTGCTCCATTGTTAATCCCTTAGCAGGGTTATCTTTGTTAACCAATACCGCCAGCGCATCAACTGCAACCGGAATGGCTGTCGGTTTATAGCCGTATTTGTCTTCGAAAGCTTCAATTTCGTCGTCTTTCATTTCCCGGCTCATAGGGCCGAGGTTTGATGTGCCTTCGGTTAAGGCGGGCGGTGCGGTAGATGAACCGGCAGCCTGAATTTGGATGTTTACGTTCGGATAAGAACGGTTGAAATCTTCCGCCCAAAGTGTCATTAAATTAGCCAGCGTGTCTGAACCAACACTGGATAAATTACCAGAAATACCGCTTGCCGCTTGATAGTCCGGCAGACTTGCATCCACGGTTTGGACGGCGTGGGCGGTATTGCCGATGATTCCCGCGGAAACAAAACCGATTGCCGCGATAAGTGATTTATTAATTAAAAATGGTCTCATTATAAACTCTCGTGTTGAAAGACAGGTGTTGCGTTAATTTTTTGTGCAGAAGTAGCTTAAATTTATTTTATGACAGTTTTATGACAGAAATATGACAACGATGTAATTTAATCGAAAGTATCGTTGCTATCTTTTTCAGTTAACAGTTTAGGGTAAGTGATTGACAGTAAAGCGGCGCAATCTTTCGTTAACGCCGACCAGCCTTCGGGTAGCGCTAACCTCGCCAAGGTTGCGGTAGGGAACAGCTTATCTACTTCCGGCAAATCGCTTGCTTTAACCAAATAAGCCAAAAGATCCTCAAGCTCAGGGTTGTGGCCCACTAGCATAACTTTTTCCAATGTTGAGGGGAGTTCGCCCAATACGGATTTAATGCGCACTATCCCTTCATCATATAAACGTTTTTCTATTTTAATATCCTGGCTGTCAAGGCAGAGAGCTTCGCAGGTTAGCTTGGCTGTCATGATTGCGCGTGTCGCGGGCGAACTGATGACCAAGTCCGGCATCAGGTTTCTTTGTTTCAGCCATTCGCCGATGCGCTTGGCGTCGCGCTTGCCGCGTTTTTTTAACGCGCGGTCAAAATCTTCCATACCGTCATAGCGTTCGGCTTTACCATGCCGAAGCAGCCATAGTTCATTATTCATGTTCATGCCTGTCAGTTATTATTGTTATAAAGTCTTTGCATCGATAGACAAGGGATTGTTTTATGTTTTCCCGGCCTACAAATCCTAAGTGTCTATTTTTAGTATAGATGAAAACCCTATTTCGGGATTGTCATCAAATGTTAATACTATATTATTACAGTAATATGTAACCGATCTCTTCGAAAAGGCGTTTTCCCGCAATTATGATGGTTTCAAATTTTGAGTTACCGGCAAATTTATCCGCTGATAAGTTTATTGCAAAGTTAAGCGAGAGAGTTGAGCTGCAGCTTATTTCGAAGCAGTATTTACTTAAAACATTCTATGACAGCTTTGATTGGCGTTTGTACCGCTATGGTTTGGTATGCGAGCTAAACCGTTCACGGCAGACATCGACATTCGTCTTAACCGACAGGAATAGCGGCGAACTGGTCGCAAGCGCAATCCTGTTCGAAGTGCCGCCGTTCAGCAAGCAATTCAATCCCGGAAAAGTGCGCCAAACGCTTGAGCCACTTCTGGAAATGCGGGCGTTACTGCCAGTTTCTACACTGGAATGCGATGCCTACCAGATCAATGTGGTGAATGAAGATGAAAAAATTGTGCTTCGTTTACTGGTTGAAGAGTTTGAATTAATCAATAACCGCTTAACCCTTTTTCCGGTCAGAGGTTACGACAAATATGCCACGCAAGTGACCGGGCTTGTCGTCAACGGCATGGATGCAAAACCGTCCGATAGGCCCGTTTTATTGGATGCCCTCAAGCTTCAGGGGCGCTATCCGAAGGACTATTCAGCGAAACTGGACATTCCGCTAAAGCCGGAGATGCGCTCCGATAAAGCCTGTAAGTTAATTTTCAGCCAGCTTTTGCGCACGATAAAGACCAATGAGCAAGGCGTAATCGCCGATACCGACAGCGAGTTTTTACATGATTTCAGGGTGGCAGTCAGAAGGACGCGGGTAGGGCTTAGCCAAGTCAACGGTGTGTTGCCGGAAGATGTTGTCGCACGTAACAAAGCCTTTTTTTCCTGGCTGGGCAAGGTTACGGGTGAAACGCGCGATTTGGATGTTTACCTGTTGAATTTCGACAAATATAAAAAGAAACTACCACCTGTTATCCGGCAAAGTATTAATCCGTTAAATAATTTTCTGCAATTAAAAAAGCATAAAGCACAGCGGGAATTAGCTAAAAAACTACGTTCCGGCAAGTATCTGTCTATGCTGGCCGAATGGGAAACTTACCTGGCTTCGAACACGCCGTCCCAGGTACAGGACGCGGGTTCACAAATGCCGGTCAAAGAATTCGCTGACAAACGGATTTGGAAAACGTATAAACAGGCAATAAAACAAGGCGAGGCGATTGATAAGGATTCACCGTCTGAATCCCTGCATCAACTACGGAAAACGTGTAAAAAACTCCGCTACCTTATCGAGTTTTTCCAGCGACTGTACCCTGAAAAGCAAATTGATAAATTGATTAAACCGCTGAAGCGTTTGCAGGACGTTCTTGGGGAATATCAGGATTTAGCGGTGCAGCAAGAAAGGCTCAAGCAATTTAGCGAAGAGATGCAGGGAATTAACACACCAAGCAAGACGTTTTTGGCAATGGGTGTCCTCATCCAGGAACTCGAATACCGGAAAGTTAAAGTCCGCGACCATTTTGGCGTACACTTCGAGGCATTCAGGAAAGAAGATTGCCGTTCGCTATTTCACGAGTTGTTTGTAACGGGTAAAGCTTGATATACGGCGGTTGCCGGTATCTTAATTATTAATAGCAGGGATGCAACCCAGTAAGACTAAAAACACTTAAAATCCTTGCCACCTTCTTTTTTGGCTATTTCTTTACCGGAATTACAATGAAAATACTGGCTTTGTACAATATTAAGGGCGGCGTTGGTAAAACTTCGAGTGCGGTTAATTTGGCGTACTGTGCGGCAAATAGCGGTTTTCGTACTTTGGTATGGGATCTCGACCCGCAAGGTGCCAGCAGCTATTATTTTAGGATTAAGCCGAAAGTTAAAGGAGGCGGTAAGGATTTAATCTCAGGTAAGCGGGAGCTGGACGAACTGATCAAAGGCACCGATTTTGAAAAACTTGACTTGATACCTGCCGATTTTTCTTTTAGAAATCTTGATTTGCTGCTGGATGATAAGAAAAACCCGACAAAACAGCTCAAAAAACGGCTTGGAACATTATCGAAAGAGTATGACTTTATTTTTTTGGATTGTCCGCCGAGCATTTCCCTATTATCCGAAGCCGTGTTTTCAGCCGCCGACTACCTGCTTTCGCCGATAATCCCGACAACATTGTCCGTACGTACGTTAGCCCAGCTAAAAGAATTTATCGCCGAACACAAGCTGGCGGATACTTGTCTTGTCCCCTTTTTTTCAATGGTTGACCGGCGAAAAAACATGCATAAGGATATAATAATGCAAGTGCAGGCCGATTATCCTGACGTGCTTACAACTGCTATCCCTTATGCAAGCGAAATCGAACGGATGGGGCTGGAGCGGAAGCCGTTAGCGGCGTACAGCGCTAAAAGCCGTCCGGCGGAAGCTTACCAAGCACTTTGGCAGGAAATTCTCGAGCGAACCCGACAATAATATATTTTCTACCTTTTCAGCGTCAGGACGATTGAAAGGGACAAGACCGATCAAATTAAGGTGATATGGATACCCCGCCACAACCCGTAGATACTACGCATTTCCTGCAACAGCAGCTTGAAGCGGTGGTTTCGCTGCTTGAGAAGCAGGCGCTTGAAGCGTCTCTTGTCCATAAGAGCACGTCCGACCATCACGACCTGGAAGAAAACCTCCTCCATAAGCAACATCAAGTCCGGTTGCAGGAAAAACTGCACGACCTTCATCCTGCCGATATTGCTTATATCCTTGAATCCCTGCCCCTGGATCAACGCCAAGTCGTTTGGGATGCGATTAAGACCGAACTGGACGGGCAAGTCTTGCTGGAAGTTTCGGATGCGGTCAGGCAAACGCTCATCTCGGGCATGGAAGTTGAAGAGTTGGCCAGCGCAGCCAGCAATCTGGATACCGACGAAATTGCCGACCTGGCCGCCGACCTGCCAAAACGGGCGATGCTTAAAATCCTGCGTTCGCTCAATAACCAGGAACGTACCCATCTCAACACGATCTTGTCATATCAGGAAAATGAGGTAGGCGCGTTCATGGATTTCGGCATGATTACCGTCCGGGACGACCTGAATTTATGGGCGATTTCCGACTATATCCGCCAGTTAGGAAAATTACCGGGCCATACCGACAAACTCTTTGTGGTTGACCAAAATAATATCGTCAAAGGCGTATTGCCGTTGCAGCGCTTACTGACCCATGCACCGGGCCAGAATGTCGCCGAAGTGATGGTCACCGATTTTGTCCAGTTCCAGATTGATGAAGAAACGGCGGATGCTGCACGCGCATTCGAACGCTACGATTTGATTTCTGCGCCGGTCGTTGACGGCAACGGCCAATTGCAAGGCCGGCTTTGTGTCGATAGCATTTTAGATTTTATCCGTGAGAAAACCGACGACGATATGCTGATCCAAGCGGGTGTCGTCGAGGACGAAGATTTGTTCTCCAGCGTTTGGCGTTCGGCCAAGAACCGTTGGGTATGGCTGCTGATCAACGTCGCAACGGCGTTTGCTTCAACCCGGATTATCGACGCCTTTCAAGACACCATCCTGCAA
>JBGAWU010000054.1:0-10015 GCA_044227425.1 Methyloglobulus sp. | reverse complement strand
TGTTAAGTTTAAAGGTTTCGATGGTTTCTTTAGTCCATTCTTGTCCGGAGCGGAAAAACTGTTCGATGCGGTTTGCCCAATAGTCGCCCGTGTATTGGGCAAGCACAGTTTCCAAGTTAATATCCAGCTTTTTGAATAGCTCCTGAAATTGTTTGCCGGTTTGCGCGTCGCCTTCGATTTTTACTTCGCCCGAGAAAACCGATCGCATCGGCTGGTCGCTGGCGCCCATCATGCCCAATGACCAAACGGAACCTGAAATAGTGGTGTCGGCCTGGCCTACCAAATGGTCGATAATCTGTATGTTATCCGCATTCGGGCACAGGTAAATCGTTTCATTGAATGGCAGAATCGTGACCGCAATCACTTTGCCAATTAAGGGAAAAAGCAAGGCATTACGGTTTTCGTCCAGCGCCAAGTAGCGGTTGAGTGCAGTTTCAAGGGCGGCGATGAGCAGAGGTTTTACAAGCATGATCTTAGTATTTAGATAATTTATTGGGCTTCTTTTACAAGCTTCGCCATTTCCAACGAGCCTAATCGATCACAAGCATTTAACCCCTTAATAACACCTTCCTGATTTTGTAACGGTTGGTTTTGACTTACCTTCCATTTTCCTAAAAGCTTGGTCACTTTCATTTCAATTCCTACGATTGATTCCAACAATTTATCCGTAAATTCCTTTGGTGCATCATTAACCGCCCACGGTTCAGGCAGATGTGCTTCGTTTTGATCAGTCAATTTCTCAAGTTGAACACGGATCCATTCCGGATCATCAATAATACTCAAGTTACCATATGCATGAACCGCAACATAGTTCCATGTAGGAACGACCTTACCTGATTCTTTTTTCGTTGCATACCAAGAAGGTGAAATGTAAGCATTGGGGCCATTAAAGATTGCTAACGATTCTACTGGATTAACAATATCGCCAAGCAAAGGGTTTGAGCGCGCAACGTGTCCCTGCAAAATGCCATAAGGCCCTGATGAAATAGAAAGATGTAACGGGATATGATTTGCGTTTAATTGGTCATTAGTAAACGTTATTAATGTCGCTAAAGGATAATCCCGAATCAAACTATGTATCACCTCAACATCAGTCACTTCAAAATGCGTTGGCACATACATGACTAGCTATATTTTATAACCTCTGTGAACTGCCACAATCCCCTGTGTCATATTGAAATACTCGCAGCGCTCAAATCCCGCAGTTTCCATCATGGCTTTCAGTTCTCCCTGTTTAGGGTGCATGCGGATGGATTCAGCCAGATAACGGTAACTGTCCTCGTCTTTGGCGACCCATTTGCCGATTTTCGGCAATAAATTAAACGAATAAAAATCATAGACTTTCTCTGTGACCGGGTCGATAGGATGGGAAAACTCCAGAATGATCGCCCGCCCGCCCGGTTTTAATATCCGGTACATCGAACGCAAAGCAGCGTCTTTATCGGTAACGTTACGCAAACCGAAACCGATGCACACGCAGTCGAAACTGTTATCCGCGAACGGCAAACATTCGGCATTGACCTGGGCGTATTGCACATTACCGGCCAAGCCTCTGTCTATCATGCGGTTGCGCCCGGTGCGCAGCATTTCCGAATTGATGTCGGCTAAAATGACCGAACCTTCTTCACCCACCCTCTGTTCGAATAACGCGGTTAAATCGCCGGTGCCGCCTGCCAAATCCAGAACATGTTCGCCTTTGCGGACGTTGCTTAATTGGATCGCTATGCGTTTCCAGATACGGTGAATGCCCATCGACATCAGGTCGTTCATGATGTCGTAGTTTTCCGCAACCGAGTCGAAGACGCCGCGCACCAGTTTTGCTTTTTCTTCGGTGGCAACGCGTTTAAAGCCAAAGTGGGTAGTGTTCTCTGTCATGTTATTTAGTGTTATCTGTTAATTTGCGTGAGTGGCCGGTTGCTCCAAGCCGCTGTAAATAATCCGCCCATAAGGTTTCGTAATCAGTGCCTAACTTGTAAAGCAAATCCCAACTGTATATCCCGGTGTGGTGTCCGTCGCTGAAAATCGGCTGGACGGCATAATTGCCGATAGGTTTTATGTCGTTTATCGTAACATTTTCTTTGCCGACCTGGAGGATTTCCTGTCCTGGGCCGTGTCCCAATGCTTCTGCAGAGGGTGTAAAGACCCGCAAATACTCATAAGGCAGATTAAACGCCTTACCGTTATCGAAGCTGATTTCAAGAACGCGCGAAACTTGATGTAATTTGATTTCGGTGGGGATGGTATGGCAGGGATCGATTTTTAAGCGCATAAAATTGCTTTAACCGTTCAGCAACGGTCAGGACAGTTTAAGGTGTTTCTGGTAATGATAACCGATTTTCGAGAAGCCTTCCTGTTGCCAGAACGCATTCCCCGTTTCATTGGTAATATAACAGTTGAGTTCGCTGGCAACGCAACCCTGCGCTAAACCGTACTGATAAACCCATTCCAGTAATTTTTGCCCGAACCCCTGACGGCGGTATTCGGTCAAAATAAAAAAGTTATCCGGTTCGATATGTTTACCAACATAGAATTTGGTCATAATCCAAAGCCCGCAAATGCCGATCAATTTGGCTTCGCGATATAAACCGGCGCATCGGTAGCCTTGTGCAATCATTTCGTCGAGCCGGGATTTAAGGATGGTTTCAGGAAGGCCCGGATTGAGAAGTTTGACTAATGGAATGATTGATTGGATTTGTTCCCGCGGGATAAGCCTGATTTCAATAGACATGGTTCATTAAAAGGAATCAGAGTTCTTTTGATTAGCCGCCCTTCAATTTGGGAAACAACAACGTGGACAGCATTGAAACGGGCATAAAATTAGAATGAATTGCCGGCATTTGCATTGAGGCGATCCAAACTTACAAAATCCCTTCTTCGAGCAAATCCAAATAAAGAAACTCGGGCGCTTTTACGCCGGCTTGTTTCCTGATTTCGACCAGTTTAGGTGATTCGAAAAACCTTTTTGCATCGGCATGAGACGTCCACCTGGAATAGTGGACGATCTTATTGGCATCATTTTCGTACTTCAAAACTTGATAGCTCAATTCGCCTGCTTGCTTCCTAATAGCCGCCGCATTATCGAATACGGGTTTCCACGCATAATAACTTTCGACTTCATGGATGATGAGCACTTGCGCCATAAACGATAAGTCCAAGCGGCTATAGAATATAGCGGCTTAAATCCTCGTCCTGAACAAACTCCTGCAAATGCCGATTAACATAATCGGCATTGATTACCACAGATTTATCCAGCAAATCAGGCGCATTAAAAGAGATTTCCTCCAGTAAACGTTCGAGAATGGTGTGCAGTCTGCGGGCGCCGATGTTTTCGGTTTTTTCGTTCACTTCCCAGCCTAATTCGGCAATCCGCTGAATGCCGTCTTTGGAAAAGGTTAGGTTGACACCTTCAGTCGCCAGCAAAGCGGCGTACTGCTCGGTCAGTGACGCATCGGGTTCGGTTAAGATGCGGACGAAATCCTCCGCGCTCAAGGCATCGAGTTCGACCCGGATCGGAAAACGGCCTTGCAATTCTGGAATTAAATCGGACGGCTTGGTCAGATGAAATGCGCCGGAAGCGATAAACAGGATGTGGTCGGTCTTGATCGCGCCGTATTTGGTGCTGACGGTACTGCCTTCGACAATCGGCAATAAATCGCGCTGAACGCCTTCGCGGGAAACTTCGCCGCCGCTACCGCTGTCGGAACGCTTGCAGATCTTGTCGATTTCGTCAAGGAAGACGATGCCATTCTGCTCGACGGATTCGACAGCCCGGGTTTTGATGTCCTCATCGTTAACCAGTTTGGCGGCTTCTTCTTCCTGCAAAACTTTTAAGGCTTTGGGGATTTTCATTTTCCGGGTTTTGGTACGGCCCGAACCCATATTCTGGAACATGCCCTGCAATTGGCTGGTCATTTCTTCCATGCCGGGCGGAGCCATAATTTCAACGCCCATGCCGACATTCAAGTCGATTTCGATTTCTTTTTCGTCCAAACTGCCTTCGCGTAATTTTTTCCGCATCTTTTGCCGGGTGGCATCGGCCGTATCGGAAATGATCCCACCGTCAGTTCCCGGAAGCAGAATGTCCAAAACCCGGTCTTCTGCTGCATCGAGCGCACGGATTTGGACTTTTTCCATTTCCGACATACGCATCATTTTGACGGCTGAATCCGCTAGGTCGCGGATAATGGATTCCACGTCGCGCCCGACGTAACCGACTTCGGTAAATTTGGTCGCTTCAATTTTGATAAAAGGTGCATTCGCCAAACGCGCCAGCCGCCGCGCTATTTCGGTTTTACCCACGCCAGTCGGGCCAATCATTAAAATATTTTTCGGAGTAATTTCCTCACGCATGGATGCTTCGACATGTTGGCGGCGCCAGCGGTTTCTTAAGGCAATCGCAACCGAACGTTTGGCATCGGCTTGGCCGACAATGTGTTTATCCAGTTCGCTGACAATTTCTTTAGGTGTCATATTACTCATGGCTTAGTCTTCCGTGTCCAGTTCTTCAATAACCAAATTATGGTTGGTGTAAATGCAGATGTCGGCGGCGATTGTTAAACCTTTGACAACGATGTCGCGTGCGCTGAGGTCGGTATTTTCCAGTAAGGCCCGTGCGGCCGATTGGGCGAAAGCTCCGCCCGACCCGATTGCCATCAGGTTTTGTTCCGGCTCGATTACATCGCCGGTACCCGAGATGATGAGGGACGTTTTAGCGTCGGCGATTGTCAATAAAGCTTCCAACCGTCGCAACATGCGGTCAGTGCGCCAGTCTTTCGCCATTTCGACGGCGGCACGGGTCAAATTGCCACGATGTTTTTCTAGTTTGCCTTCGAAATGTTCGAATAAGGTAAAGGCATCAGCCGTCGCACCGGCAAACCCGGCAATGACCTTGTCATGATAAAGCCGCCGCACTTTCCGGGCATTCCCTTTCATGACTGTATTGCCCAATGTGACCTGGCCATCGCCGCCGATGACCACTTTACCGCCCCGGCGAACCGAGAGTATGGTTGTTCCTTTAAACACGGATGTATCCTTGTATGTTCTGAAGCATCAAAATAATTTTACCTTGTCTCAGTTGATTATGTGGTAAAAAATCGGCAATACAAGTCCGGGTAGAATTTATTTTTACCTTTTCGATCACATCATGCCGGGAATCCAGGATAACGGAAAAGGCCCGGATTAAACCTATGGATTATTAATATGTCGGCCGACCCGATGGAAATTGACGTGTTATGTGTGGGGCATGCCTCTTACGACCTGATTTATTCCGTACCCCATCATCCTCTCCAGGATGAAAAAATGGTTGCCGACGAATTCATCCATTGCGGCGGCGGGCCTGCCGCCAACGCTGCAGTGATGGTGGCGAAGCTCGGCTTAAAATCGAGTTTTGCCGGTTATTTGGGGGACGACCTTTACGGCACTTTTCACTATCAAGAACTTATCGATCACGGCGTAGTCGTTGATAAGGTAGTCCGTGGCCCATCGCCAACACCGCTTTCCATGGTATTGGTTAAACCCGACGGTAAACGTGCACTCATCAATTACAAGGGTGACACCAAGGCGTTACCTGAAAGCTCCAGTAATTTTTCGGACATTGCGCCTAAAGCGATCCTGTTCGACGGTCATGAGCCGCATTTGTCCAAACCGCTTGCGGTTGATGCCAAAACCAAAGGTATCCCGACTGTGCTGGATGCAGGTTCCGTCCATCAAGGCACATTGGCACTAATGGACATTGTCGATTATTTGGTCTGTTCGGAAAAATTCGCCTTGCAATGGGCGGGTGATGAAGAAACGGCCTTAACCCGGATGGCAGCGTTATCACCCAATGTCGTGATTACCTTGGGTGAAAGGGGATTAATCTGGCGACAAGGTAAAAACAGGGGTGAATTAGCGGCCTATCCCATCAATGTAATCGATACCACCGGCGCGGGCGATGCTTTTCACGGCGCTTTTGCTGCAGCCGTTGCATTAAGGATGGCATGGGAAGAAACTTTACGTTACGCCAGCGCGGCTGGGTCGCTTTGTAGCACTAAAACAGGTGCCAGATTCGGCTTGCCGTCGCACCAGGAGCATTGGGATTTATTTACTGCCTTTAAGTAGCAAACTACCGAACTACCTGGAGCTAAAAACCATTAAGGTAATATCGTCCTCAAATGTCGTTTTTTGGCGGAACTGCTTTAATTCCGAGAATAACGAATCAATGATAACTTTGGGTGTTTCTTGGGCATTTTGCCTGATAATGGCTTTCGTACGTTCAAGGCCGAAAAACTCCCCATTCGGATTTTCGGCCTCAGTGATTCCGTCGGTGTAGAACACAATCAAATCATTTTTATTTAGCGGTAGATTTTTTTCTTCAAACGCCACATTTTTTTTAACTCCTAATATCAAGCCTTCTGCATCCAGCTCTAAAAACTCCTGCTTTTCCCGGTTAAACAACAAGGGTGGAGGATGACCGGCATTGGCAAACCGTAATTGTTTATTCTTAATGTCGGCCTGTAAGTAAAATAAAGTGATGAAATAATCCGATTTATCTAAGTCTTCAAAGAGAAACTTATTCAGTAACGTCAAGGTTTCCGACGGCGTCGCGTCTGCGTTCGTCTGCGCACGTATCGCACTTCGGGTTTCCACCATAAACAATGCCGGGCCGATCGAGTGTCCGGATACATCCGCAATGACTATTTCCAGGTGAGACTCATTACGGGTGAAGTAATCGAAATAATCGCCGCCAACCTGGTCGGCAGTCAAGCGGGCGCCCAGAACCTCAAACTCGTCGGTTATGATTTCCTCTGAAGGCGATAAGGCTGCCTGTATTTGCTGGGCGATCTTGAGTTCATTATGGGCGATAGCCAGGTTAACTTGGGTTTGACGGATTTCTTCTTCAGCCGCTTTACGCCCGGATATATCATGGATAAAACCGCTAAAAATATAGGCATTGCCCAATTTTAACGGCGATACGCTAAGTTCGATCGGAAATTCGCTACCGTCGCGGCGAAGGGCAGTTAGTTCCGTTTGTTTGTTTAAAATCGGCGCACTACCGGTTTTTAGGAATTTTTCCATCCCTGCCCGATGTAAACGCCGGTAACGCTCAGGGATAATGAGTTCATCGAGCCGCTGACCAATTGCTTCAATCCTCGACCAGCCGAATATTTTTTCAGCGCGTCGGTTCCAGTCGGTAATGATTCCGTAAGAATCCATAATGACGATTGCATTGATCGAGCTTTCGATTATTAGCCGTATGCGCTTCTCGGACTCGACCAAAGCCTCCTGAAAATGCATCCTGGCGGTAATATCGCGGTCTACGCCGCGCCATTTAACCAATTTGCCGTTCGTATTTATAATCGGCAGGCCTGTTGATTCAGTCAAAATCTGCCGTCCATCCTTATGTTGATAGTGGTTGATCAATGCATAGAACGGTTGTTCGCTGGTCGCATACGACTGTTGTGTTTCCTGATCTTGGACCGTCAAAAATACAGTGTAATGCTTTCCGATAATTTGCTCGGGGCCGTAACCCAATATTTGTCTAACCGCGTTGCTGCTATAAATGTAATAACCGTTCGGATCCTGTTCCCATAACCATTCGCCGGTCATTTCCGCCATTTGCCGGAACCGCTCTTCGCTTTCGGACAAAGCGGTTTCAACATGTTTCCGACGGGTAATGTCATCCTCGACGGCAACAAAATGGGTAATTTCACCGACGCTGTTTTCAATAGCGCTGATGCTTTCGTAAACCCAATATATTTCGCCGTTTTTCTTTAAATTCTGGATTTCACCACGCCATTCGCCGGTCGCCGTCAAGGTTTCCCACAGCGACCGGTATTGTTCGGATGACATACGGCCAGATTGAAATATATTGGGGCTTTTTCCAAGCAACTCCTCGGCGGAATAACCGGAAATTTCAGCAAACCTGGGATTAACATATTCAATTTTTCCCTTTGAATTGGTAATCATTACCGCGCTTGCGCTTTGTTCAATCACCCTGTGCATCATCAAAAGATCGTTATCGGGTTTTATGGTTTGGACCAATATGATGATGTCTGTGTAGGGAGGCTGCTGTTCAGGCAACGGTGAAATTGACACCAAGACCTTATCCCATTCCCCTTTGCCGGTAACAATCTCGCCTTCAAAACAATTGTCAACCGTTTTGCTTTCCATTTTTCCGAAAGCAAATTTCCATAAGTCCATTTCCTTTTCTGTAGCAAAAATGGATGATAAGGGTTGGCCGACAAGCTGGTCTTCCGTTTGCGCCAATAGTGCCGCTGCAGCACGATTGACATGCAAAATGCGCGGATTTACCAAATTGCTATCACCGCCTGAATTGTCGATCCTGACGATAATTAAGTTAAAGTCGAGATCATCGATTAGCGGATTCATGAGACATCAAATACCAATTTTGCAGGAAACATAAATTAAGTCTGTTTGTGTAGCCACTTCGATTGTTTATATCCCAATGTGCTATAAAAGCCCACGATTACTTTTCCGATTCTGGATAAATTTTATAATTCGCAATTAAAATAACTGCTTTTTTCACAAAACCGCAAGCCCGACAAACCCATTTGCTTAAATAATGTCGAACGAAATTGAAAAAAATGGGAGAAGTTATTTGGACAGGGTATAAATGTTCAGTATTACGTGCTACCTCGGAACAGCCGATTTAAATTGGTTATAAGTTAATGAAAAACCCTTGTTTTTGTCAATCCAGCAAACAATGGCTGTATTTATACAGCGCGGAGACATGACAGGGAAGTTTTGCTATCACTCTCCGAAAATTTGAGTATGATTTGACAGAAGGGGCAGTAAACACAGCCAGGAATTATTCTTGTCTATGCGAATCATAACAAAATAATGATTACCGATATGACCCCTTCCTTAGCCAATTGCAGGATAATGGCTATTTAAAAAACGTTAATGTTTTTAGCTGGGAATAGTTTTAATCCGAGACAATGTGAATCATACCGAAACGAACAGTTTGCTTATACAGGCATTGTTAAATCAAGATGCATACCCGCGTGGTGCCAATTCAATCCAACTGATTGAAACCCATATCTCCTGGATTCTGTTAACCGGCAAATACGCCTATAAAATCAAAAAGCCCGTCAATTTCGGGTTCCTCGATTTTTCTACCTTAGAGAAACGGAAATTCTATTGTCAGGAAGAAGTCAGGTTGAACCGGCGGTTGGCTGAGGAGTGGTATGTGGGCGTTGTGCCGATTACCGGTTCGGTTGAATGCCCGAAAATGGAAGGCGAGGGGGAGGCTATCGAATATGCAATCAAGATGTTGCAATTTCCTTCGGCAAAGACGTTGGGTCAATCCGCCGGAAGCGGTCATCTAAGCAGCGCTGAAATCGACCAGATTAGCCGTATCGTCGCCGATTTTCATGAAGCCGTTGACAAGGCAGAATCCGATTCTCCCTACGGTGAAAGCCATGAAATCAAAGGCTGGTTTGATGAGAATTTTTATCACATCCGGCCTTTACTGAACGATGCTGCCCAGTTGCTACAGATCAACGCTATCGAATCTTGGGGAAATGTCGAATGGGCAGCATCATCCCAGTTCATGCAACAGCGTAAAAATACGGGGTTTATCCGCGAATGCCACGGCGATTTGCATTTGGGGAATATGACGGACATCAACGGTCGAATCGTACTGTTCGATTGCATTGAATTCAATCCCCTACTGCGCTGGATCGATGTAATGAGCGAGGTTGCTTTCGTGATTATGGATCTGGTGCATTTGGGTTATGAAGGCTTCGCTTATCGTTTCCTGAACCAGTATCTTCAACAAACCGGCGATTACGAAGGTTTGGCATTGTTACGCTATTACCTTGTTTATCGTGCGTTGGTGCGGGCAAAAGTGGCTTTATTGACGAAATCCCAAGCGCCTACAGCAAAGGGCGCCGATACCGGCTACCGCGCTTTTGTCGAACTGGCGGAAAGGTTCATCAAGGAAAAATCCGTCATGTTGGTTATTACCCATGGTTTCTCAGGATCGGGTAAATCCACATACGCCAGCCGCTTG
>JBGAWU010000053.1:0-10017 GCA_044227425.1 Methyloglobulus sp. | reverse complement strand
CAACTGGCCGATGAATTATGTGTACAACGCCGCCGACAAGCCGTACAACTTCAGCAACAAATTTCGGCGATGATTAAAGGCCTGGGAATGCCACAAGGCGAATTCCTGGTCGATTGTTCGACGATCGGGAACGACACGCCAAAATTAAATGGAAAAGATAAAATTGAGTTCATGGTTTGCGCCAACCCGGGACTACCCGCCAAACCATTGGCTAAAGTCGCATCCGGCGGCGAACTTTCCAGAATAAGTTTGGCGATCCAGGTCACGACGTCCAACGATAAAACCGCGCCCACCATGATTTTCGATGAAGTGGACTCAGGCATTGGCGGCGGCACGGCTGAAATTGTCGGACAAAAACTCCGAAACCTCAGCGTCGGCAGACAAGTAATCTGCGTAACACACTTACCGCAAGTCGCCGCGCAGGCACATCAGCACCTTTACGTCGAAAAAAACAATCAAGCCGATGTCACTTCTTCTACCGTCCGATTGCTCAACCACGAAGAGCGAGTTGAGGAAATCGCACGAATGTTGGGCGGGGTCACCATCACCGAAAACACCCGGGCACATGCCAGGGAAATGTTAAACACAGGAAACCAAGAACAATGATACGCTTTCCAGCAGAATGGGAAAAACAGTCCGCCGTCTTAATCGCTTGGCCCCATCAAACCGGGGATTTTAACGATGTCCTTGAATCGGTCGAAATCACTTATGTAACCATCGCCAAAACGATAACCCAATTTCAACCCTTAATTATCGTTTGCCATGACGACGACCACCAACAACGGATCAAAAACCTGGTTGATACCGACCACAATATTTATTACATACAGGCCGCTATTAATGACACCTGGGTGAGGGACACTGTATTCTTGAGCATTGAAAACGACGGCAAACCGATATTAAAAAACTTTTGTTTCAATGGTTGGGGCAACAAATACGCCCATCATGAAGACGATGCCCTGAACCATAAATTGTTACCACATATCCCTTTCCAAGGAGCTACCCATGAGGATGTCGACTTTATCCTTGAAGGCGGAAGCATTGAAAGCGATGGGTTGGGAACGCTCTTGACAACCCGCCAATGCTTATTGAATCCGAATCGTAATATCGGCCTCAGCCAACAAGCCATTGAAGAACAATTAACGACCCATTTAGGCGCGTTCCGTATTTTATGGGTTGACCAGGAAAGCTTGGAAGGCGACGATACTGATGCGCATATCGATACGCTTGTGCGCTTCTGTTCAGAAACAACGCTTGCCTATACCTGCTGTGAAGATGAGACGGACAAGCATTACCTTGGTTTAAAAAATATGGCGGAGCAGCTAAAATCATTTCAGACAGCAATGGGTAAACCTTATGATTTGGTTGCCCTACCCTTGCCGACACCCATCTATAATGATGAAGGCGGACGTTTGCCTGCCAACTATGCCAATTTCTTAATAATCAATGGCGCGGTATTAGTGCCAACTTACGATGACCCAATGGATGTGGTTGCTTTAGAACGGATTGCCGGTTGTTTTCCAGGACGAGAAACAATCGGCATCCCTTCCCGTCCGCTAGTCCACCAGTATGGCAGCCTGCATTGCATGACGATGCAGTTTCCAGAACAAGCGTTATTTTCTTTACGTCTATGACGGAAATGAATGACCTTAAAAAAAATAGAACGGGTATTTTGAACCAAAGCAGGGTTTTCTACTCTTACTAAGTTGATCCCAAATTTAGAAGATACCAACTACAATTAAGTTATAATTAACCAAACGTGGAACAGTTTTGACAAGACCTTATGCCAAAAATGTCTGATAAACGCCGCTATTCAAGGCACGGAACTAAAGTTGAAGCTGTCATGGCTATTGGGGAATCTTCCCCAATCCAATGCGTAATCCTGGATTTTTGTGAGCAAGGGCTTTTTTTACAAATCAAGCAAGCATTAGCTATCGGCTTAAAGAAAGGTAAAACGGCCAAAATTTACTTTTCTTCCCATACCGGCGCCACAAAAGAATATTTTCAAATCGATGCCCAAATTGCCCGCGTGGCAGATGACGGCATCGGCGTATCTTTCGATAATATTTCGGAATCGATGTTCAGCGCCTTGAAAGAATCCACCAATATAGGTTCGATTGCCGCGTACTCGAAAAACCCTAAGTTTTACCTGACTTCGTCAAATCAAGAACGCTTCAAGCATGCTTTTAAGGATTTCCTTAACACCAACCTGCCGCTCTTGATGAACGAGTTTTTTGCAGATGTTGACAATGAGCTTGAAAAGAAACCGGATTTTGTTGCTGCAAACTTCAAAGATGTCAGCGCCCATGCCAACTTATCCTCACTTTTAGCGCTAAATAAAGTTAATTTAAGTATCGGCTTTTGTCAGTCCGTCGTAGCCAATATCGATTTCACAGGTGAAAAAAAAGAAAGTAAATCCACGTCTGAGTTAAAAGAAAGCAACCTGTCTTTGGTTGAAAAGGACGCTTTTGAAGATTGGCTTAATTTCTCGACACTCATCAGAAAAGTTAATGCCTATTTCAAAAACCAGCTTTATCAGTTGGAACTCAAGTTGAGTTATGTCACCTGTTTTCCCCGTTATCTCATCAGAAACCCGATTGACCCTGAAGAACTTTGTGAATGTTTCCGAAGCGAAATTGCAAAGATTGAGGAAAGCAATACCGCCAAGAAAACATTGTACAACGCATTCGAAAAGACATTGATCGACCATCTGCCTGCCTTGTACAACGCATTTGACAGACTTTTGGTGGAACACGGCGCCCCAAACGAAAAGGCCGAAGATATTGTTTGGAAAAAAAACTATCCTACCAATAGCAATAAACCGGTCTCAAATGCGTTTACCTCAGGCCAACCCTTGGCGTCATTCGATAGCGATGAGTTCTATTACCCTGATCCAAACCAAGGAACGCTCGCGGCAATCCCGCAAGTAAGCCATTACCGTCCGCCCGTTAGCCAAACAGCTACCAAGCTTTTTACTTTATTAAACCCAAGCCTAGCCCCAACCCAACCCAACATAGCGGATTTTGGGCAATTGGCGACTAACCAACACATCCAGCCTTATAGCGGAGGGCCGGAATATTCTGTCGATGAACTGTTATCGGCCTTAACCAAGCTGCAAGCCTCTAAAGCTTTCCAGCAAACCCCGCAAGAGGCGTCTTCGCTGTTACAAGCCCAATTGGAGGAAGCGTCGGCTAAAGCAGGTTTTTTTAGTTCGAAATCATTTTCACAAACTGACAAAACCAAACTGGATGTTTACGATCAGCTTTTTCAGGCGCTTTTGGATGAGGTAGGGCTCACCCCCAACATTAAATCCTACTTGGAAAGCATTAAGCTGCCTTTGATGGCGTTAACGTTGCAAGACCCTAATTTCCTAGATACTGAAGCGCATCCGGCACGTCTCCTGTTGAACCAGCTATTCTCACTTGATAGTGCGATCAACCAGAACAAGGTCATCAAAAACACTCAAATTAGGCAAGTGCTTGACCAGTTGATTTCCAGGATAGCCCAAGGCTCCATTACCAATCCCGATATTTTCGCAAAGGCCAATGAGGAATTAAAAGAATTATCGGTTCCAATCGCCAGGTCGCGCGATATTAATATCCGCCGGGTCGTCGAAATTTACGAAGGCAAGCAAAAACTGGAAAAAGCAAGGCAAAAAATCCAGCGTGAAATCGATATCCGTATAGGAGGAAAAAAAATTCCTTCAATCATCAAATCCCTTCTGGATGCCGGTTGGCAACATTTGCTGGTGATGTCCGAATTAAATGAAGACAGGATATACCGCCAAAGATATCTTGACGTGATTGATGAGTTGTTGGTTTGGTATGAAAATCTAGATTACTTTCCGGAAGACCAATACAACATTATCGAAATGGAAATGGAATTTATCGCCCACACGCTAAGCTCTGTGTGCCCTAATGCCTTCATCCATAATAAAATTGTCGAAGAGCTTAATGCTACCCTACTGGGAATAGGCATACCAAGAACGCGGAAGCCTCTGGATATGATTCTCGCTGAGCTGAAATCTCCGGAAACGCCCCATGAATTTATTTCAGACCGGTGGTTTCTTGAAGTCGATCAATTGGAAGTTGGCAACTGGTTCACTTTTTCCCTTGAGAAAGAAGCCTTTGAACCGCTCAAATTGGTCTGGATTGGCGAGTTGCCTGAAATTTATGTTTTTGTTAACCGTGACGGCTATAAAAAACAAGAACTCACAAGAAACGAACTGGCCGAATTACTGCAAAGCGGTATCGTCACCCAAATTGAGAACCTTGACGAACCGTTGATGGACCGGGCAACAACCACCATGTTGCAGCAAATGCAGGAAAAGCTGATCCATAGCGTCTCCCACGACCCGGTCACCAACCTGCCAAACCGGAAACGCTTCATCTCTTTGCTCAAAGAAAATGTTGTACGCCTCGATAGCTCGCAGCACGTACTCGGTTATCTTGAGATAGAGGATTTCCGCATCATAACGAACGTCTGCGGTTTGGTCGGCGGTGACCAATTACTATTACAGATCGCCCAACTGATGAGCAACCTGTTGATAAAAGACGGTATTGTTTCGCGCCTCGGTGACAAAACTTTCGGTTTCCTGCTGACAAACTGCCTTGCCGAAAGAGGCTATGAGATTTCAAAAAAAATTAGGGATACGATTAACAAATCCAATTTCGTATGGGACGATAAAAGCTATACCATTGGGGTCAGCATAGGCTTGGTGCCAGTTATCGATAACTTGCAGAATGCGGAAGAACTCTTGCAAAAAGCCGATTCTGTCAATATTTCTGCAAAGCGCTCAGGCCATAACCGGATTCGCATCTATCAGGAAAACGATGAGACTTTACGGACTCAAACCGACATCCACGAATGGGCCGGTCGTATCGACCGTATTTTTTCCGAAAAAAGGTTGTTTGCCCGTTGCCAAATGATAGCCCCCATCAATCCGGAAAAAAACAGCCACTCCCACTATGAAATCCTGCTGGGCGTAAGAGATGAAGTCGGCAATATCATTCCGCCCGATAACTTTATCCCTGCCGTTGAACGTTGCCAGAGGATGCCCGAGATTGACCGCTGGATTGTTGAGAATGTTTTCGGGTGGATTATCCAAAACCGGCAAAGTTTCGATAAAATTGGCGGGTTTGCGATAAATTTATCTGGCCAGTCGTTGAATTCAGAAGATTTCCTTACCTTCCTGAAAGACCGATTATCGCTCCAAGACATTCCCGCCGATAAAATCACCTTCGAGGTCACGGAAACCGTAGCCGCCGGCAGCTTAGTCTTTACCAAGCGGTTCATTAAGGAAATCAAACAATTCGGCTGTAAATTTTCGTTAGATGATTTCGGTACCGGATATTCGTCTTATTCCTACCTGAAAAGCCTGGATGTTGATTATTTGAAAATAGACGGCTCTTTCATTAAAGATATCGCCAATAGCCCAACCGATGTCGTCATGGTCAATTCCATGAATGAAATCGCCCATTCCCTCGAATTGGAAACTATTGCCGAGTACGTTGAAAATATGAAGATCCATGCCATTTTGAAAGAAATCGGCGTAGATTACGCGCAAGGATGGGGTATCCAAAAGCCGATACCGTTAGCAGACCTACTCGCCACCCTTCATTAGCCTGCGTTTAACGTACGGTAGATCCGGCTAATTTTTTCACTTTTTGCGTAAAAAAACCGTTTTTATGCTGCGGAAATATTTTTATGCGATTTCCTACTAAGTGGCGAACTGATAGTTTTTTGCTAAACAGTGGTCCAGCCACTTTTGCAGAAAAAAATTAAGCCGCCACTTATAGTTCATTATTTCAAGGCACAATCCAAAATCTTTAAACACACGGCTTACCGTAGGGCGGGCGTGATCGCTTAAAACTTCCGCTAATTGCGCGTCCAAATAAATCCTGATTTTTAGGCCGGGTTCGATAATTTCATCCGGTTTTTTACTGAAACAGTGGCTTAATTCAATTGTCAGCGTATAAGGGGTTTGTTCAATGACTTTCAGGTGAAGCGTCGTGTTATTGGGTGCGCAACCCACCGCATTATCTTTAACCGTAAGCAAATCGGGAATCAGCCGAAATAATTTCTCGTAATTGGAGGCACAGACCTGCTCCAAGGACAAGGACTTATTGATTGGGTTTAAAAAACTCATAATCCTTTAGCCGTTAACTTTCCCTGTAACTGGCGTAAGAGCTTGCCGTCTCCCAAAGCACAACCTGAGACACATTGAAGCCTATTTTCTTTAAATGCAGAAAAATCATTTTACTCAGGACTTCTGCCGTAGGATGCTCGTCCAACGCCAAAAACCTTTCGTTGTTTTCTGTTAATACCGCCACCAGTGGATCGTCTTTATGCAACAGAAAATTATGGTCCAACTGTTGGTTGATATACGCTTCGACACATTCTTTTATGTCGGAGAAATCGCACACCATGCTTTGGCCATTTAAATCCGGCTGCTCAACGGATATTGCCGCTTTAACGCTATGCCCATGCAAATGGCGGCATTTTCCGGCGTGGTTCATCAAGCGATGCCCGTAGCAAAAATAAACTTCTTTAGTTATCGTAAACATTTTAAATTAATCAATCCTCATCGGGAATTTGGGCCCGCAACTCCTCTGACAGTAACATTTGGCCTCCGGTTGCAACCACTTCATCACCTGGGTTGAGGCCATCCTCCACGAAATAACCTTCCGGCGTTGGTGAAAACGAAGGTATTAACCGTCTGATAAAGGTATCGTTACCGGCTTTCACATAAACATAAACCTGATCCATATACCAGATTAAAGCGGATGCAGGGACAATAACGCCTGATGTACTCCCAACCGGTTCAGGTATCCATGCCGTTACTTTCATTCCGGTTCGGAGTTTTTCCGAATTGACCAAAAAAAAATAATTTTCCCCAGGAATAGCGCTATCAACCTGTGCTGCTTGGGAGAATAACACGGATGCGACAGCTTGGTCTCGATTTCCATTGGGTTCGACGAAAATGGTCTTGACATTGCCCGCCAACTGCTTATCGGTCGGCAAAATAATTTGCAACAGAAACTGCTTCCCCGATAAAAATTCTCCCAACGTATTTTCCCGTGCAGACAATGCCAAATCAGCCAGTTTGCTTCCCCACAAAAGCCGGGCTTCATTCGTGACCTTCAGTAACCGGGCTTGGCTGGCATCCGCGATGGCCTGGCCGGTCTGAACCTGCATTTCTTGATCCTGCATCGAGCGTTTAGCCGCCACTCCGTTTTGGAATAAACTCTGCTGTCGCCTCAAGCTATTCTCTGCCTGTTTAAGTCTCGCTTTCGCGCCGGCAAGCTCCGCTTCGGCAACCAAATAACGCTCCCTTAAGGCGAGCAAGGGTTCTATGCTGATAATTTTTCCAAATACTTCGTATTCAGTTTGATGCTTGCTTGATAAAACAATGACTGTCTTAAGGCCTGACGATTTTTGGATGTTATTGTCCATTGTAATGACGGGTTGTGAGTCCGTCCGTTGCCGTTTGGAGTTATCTACCTCATCATCGTCCGCATAACTTGTCGCTAACAACGCACCGTACAAAAACGCCAAAATCGCTTTTTGCAGATATTTCCTATGAATTAAAAATTCCATTAGATAGTGTCAAATCCGAATGCCGATGCGTCTGTTTGCCTAATTAAGTTAGGGGTAGGCTTTGATGAACAACCACATAACCAAGGCTGCACATGAATTTTATTTTCCTGGAAGTCTGCCCTAGATGGGCTTCCCGATTAACTTCAATTCAACGCGGTTCTTATAAGTTTGCTTTGCCGTACCATTGTTTTTTCGGTTTATGCTTTTTTAGCCAGAGCCTGCCGAAAAAAATCTTCAACTTCAACAGAAGTCAACGCATTACTGAGAAACCAACCCTGAACCTCATGACAATTCTTTGACTGTAAAAATGATAGTTGGGCTAAAGTTTCAACACCTTCCGCCGTCACCGCCATTCCCATACTCTCGCCCAGTGCGATAACAGCACTGGCAATGGCGGTATTGCTCACGTCCTGCTCGAGGTTTTGGACAAACATCTGGTCTATTTTCAAGCGGTCGATGGGAAAATGTTTAAGCAACCTCATGCTGGAATATCCGGTGCCGAAATCATCGATGGTTAACAAGACTCCTAAGCGTTTAAGCGTCCTTAACGCCTCTAAAATAACCGTTTCGTCCTTGATCAAAATACTTTCGGTCAACTCCAGCTCTAATGACTCCGGAGGCAACTGGGTCTCTGCCAGTACGGTCGAGACCATCGTAGCAAAGCCTTTTTGAAGGACCTGGACGACCGACACATTGACGGCAATCCGCACCAAGGGCAACCCTTGTGTACGCCATTGCTGGACCTGACAGCAAGCTTTGCGTAGCACCCACTCACCAATCTGGGTTATTAAGCCTGTCTCCTCCGCTACCGGAATAAACTCCTCCGGGTGAATAACGCCCAACTCTGGGTTCTTCCACCGTAATAACGCTTCCAATCCATTGAAAATCCCGGTCGTCAGGTCCAACACAGGCTGATAGTGCAGATCCATTTCGTTGCGCTCGATAGCCCTACGCAGATGGGTTTCCAACGTAAGACGCCGGACAGCCGTGGCGGTCATATTGGCCGAAAAATAACTGTACCGGTTCCCGCCTTCCCTTTTCGAATTATACATGGCCATATCAGCGTGTTTTAGCAACTCTTCCGCATCTTCACCGTCATCGGGGTAAATGGCCATACCGATACTGCTCGTGGTAAACAGTTCGTGGTTATCGACAGTATGCGGCTGGCTCAAATTAAGGCGGATACGTTCCGCGATGACAGCCGCATCGTCCGATGAGTCAATCATGGACAACAGCACGGTAAACTCGTCGCCCCCTAACCTGGCCAACGACGTACCATCCTGATTGGAACCGGTACGGGTCATCACATCGCTCGCCCTATATCGTTGATACGTTTAAAATCATCAAGATCCAGAAATAACACGCCCAGTTTCTTTTTATGGCGACTGACCAAAGGGATCATATGCTGAAGATGTTCCACAAAAAACTGCCGGTTAGGTAACTCGGTAAGGCTGTCGAAGTAGGCCATCCTGTGCAACCGTTGTTCGCTCTCCACGAGGCGCTTCGTCGTTTCGCTGTACCGTAACATGTAGCGCAGCCGATGGCCTAGCAATGGGATATTGATGGGCTTGGCGATAAAATCGGTGGCACCGACTTCATAGGCCTTGTCTATGGACTCCATATCCTCAAGGCTCGTCATCATCAGAATGGGAACGTGTCTCGCGCTTTGTTGCTCCCTAAGCGCCGTACAAACGGCAAAACCATCCATGCCGCCCGGCATGATGACATCTAGCAATATCGCATCGGCACCGTGTTGCAAAAATAACCTTATGCCTTCTTCGCCGTTAGGCGCTTCCCGACTGGTAAAGCCGACTGCCGCCAGTGTCGTCGATACCATGAAACGGATCAGCGGATCATCGTCAATAACCAGTATGGAGGCATTATTTTTCATTGTTCCCCTCTTCTCCATAAAATCCATTAGATAATTTCAAGATAGTTTGACAATGCGGCCGATGTTTTTGAGAACTGCTGCCTCATTTCAGCTACTGCATGGCCCGATTTTTCGAAATGTTGTTGCCTTGCTTCATTTTCAACTGTCCTACACATTTCAGCCAAACGGGATGCCCCGATTTGCAGGCTGCTAGATTTAAGGCTATGCGCCGTTTCCCGGATTAATTCGAAATCGCCTTGTTCCCATGCCTGTTCCAATTTTGTCACCAGTGTGGTGGCATTGTTTAAATATAACTGGACAAGCCTTTCCATAATTTCTTTGCCGTTTCCTGGATACAATGTTTGCAGTCCAGTCAGCGCTTCCGGCGAAAACACGGGCGGCGTCGCAGAGGCATCGTCTTCGCTTTGAACATCCGTCATAGCCCCTTCAGGAGTGGCCGTTAACAGCCATGAATTTAATATAGTATTCAAGTCTTCGGTTTTAAAGGGTTTAGGCAAATAATCATCCATCCCTGCGCCCAGGCATTT
>JBGAWU010000052.1:0-10088 GCA_044227425.1 Methyloglobulus sp. | reverse complement strand
ATACCGGCGCACCTCTGCCTGACGGTGGTTTGAACCTGTCAGTTACCGGTTATGCCGGATTCTCTTCAGCCTTTGCCACTGCGCAAGAAATCGTCGACCCTAACGCGCTAAATCCCGGCATCGTCGAAGGTCTGTTCTGGAAAGACGGCGCGATGGAACCCAAGCTGAACACCATTACGCCA
Organism: Methyloglobulus sp.; assembly: GCA_044227425.1. GTDB lineage: Bacteria > Pseudomonadota > Gammaproteobacteria > Methylococcales > Methylomonadaceae > Methyloglobulus. The sequence continues at coordinate 9,906 of JBGAWU010000052.1, read as the reverse complement.
TTTAAAGTCACACTGCCTAAAATTATCGATCCTACTGTTAAGCAAGTTAACGTCCGGATCGGCGTAATCAATTATTGCGATTTCGGCAAAAACGCCGCAAACGATGCGAAAGGCCCATATAAAGAGCCCAAAGATGCATTTGGCCGCAAAATCCCAATCCTGGCCACCGTACTTGCACCCGACCAAATCAATGTTGCGGGCGCGCCTCGCTTCGAGACTTTAGGTTCAGGCAATGGCGACAACAACCGTGCCGACTGGTGGTTTCCAGCACCATACGGCGGCAGCGCTCTCTATAACGACCCAGAAGTGCTGCAGCCAACTTACTGGACTACCATGACGGTTATTAACGGATCGGCTAACGCTGACGCAACTAGGGTTGTGTCTGTTGAACCAACCGGCGAAGCATTCGACGCCATCTTAACCGGTGCAAACACCCGTCCGTTTACCAAAGGCGACTCAAACCTTTAAGTTAAATCTACTTAAGTCGTCACGGTTAGTTGAATAATCGACCGTTCGACAGGTTTTTTGCCTTCGATTCCAGGGTGCTCCGTGCAATACGGGTACCCTGGAATTTTTTGTTTCTGGCCTGACAGTAACGTTTTAATTAAAAGTTGCAGAAACGGTTTTCTTAGATTTGGTTCCAGGGGCGGGACCAATACAAGGCGTTATTTACGGCAATTAAATTAACGGTTGCCATAACGCCGGATTAACCGGGTAGCACATGCTGGCTTACCCACGCTCAGGATTTACGGAAAAAGCCGGGGCATATAAATAACAAAACCGTATTTATGACGGATAGAGGAAAATAGTTATGAACAAAGTAAAATTAATAATGGGTTTGCTCTTCGCAGCAAGTTTTTCAGGCGCGGCACTTGCCCACAACTATAACGGCACATTGGGTACTGCAACCACTGCAACCGATAAGTGGTATTTCCAGTGCCTTAATGCAAACACCGTTAAAGTCGAATTTCAGGTTAAACGCACCGCTGGGACACCTTGCATCAAAGCCACCTATAACGCGACCGGACAGAATGCGACGTCTTGTGGAGCCCTTGCACCAGCTACACCAATCGCTGTAACCACAGGCGCTGGCGCAAAGTTCTTCACAATCAACAAAAACCCGGTTAAAAGCGGCACCAACAGTTATACCGTCAGCGCGCATTGCATCGACAGTTCCGGCGTCCATAATCCCGCCGACCAAACAACGCCGCAGACCTATACCCAAAACCAATAAGCATCCGGTTTTCGGTTAATGGCTCGATAATCGTACCTATAACGGACAGCAAGGATAGCCAGTGAGGTTTTTATTTCCCTGCTTCGTTATTCGGTTTGTTTATCGGGAGATAACAGTAAAAGAGTGGGCAATTCGTCTTTGCCCACTTTTTAGCCATCTTTAAATGAGTCTTTGAAACCACAACCGAAAAACTATTGATTTTCCTGTTTGTATAGACCTGGTTAAAAAGTGTTACATGAATGCCGCGATTATAACTATCCGCCCTACTAAACCATCCTTTATGAAATTATTGCTAGTTGCTTTATTATCGGTCGCGGCAACAGTACTGACATTATTTTTACTGGTTTTACCGGCAGTTTATGGGATCGACCCTACCGGTTTTGGGACAAAACTGGGGTTAGCCGACAAGTCAAGCCCTATTACATCAGCGGTATTAAAATCAGCAAAAAGCGAAGCCATTACGCCAGTACAAACTGCAGCTTCCCAACCAATGCCCAACCTAGCCGAACAAGCATCCCCTAATTTGGAAGAACACCAGGAAACCTTCGTCTTAACCGTAGCCCCAAAACAAAATCTGTCTTTCACCATTTACATGGAGCGCGATTATGACCTGGACTACCACTGGGCGACCGATGGCAAACCGCTTTATGCCGAATTGCGCGGCGAAAACCCAACCATCAAAAACAGTAAAGTTAAAGTATTCGGCAAACTCACCGAAAGCAAAGCCAAAGGCTTTTTTATTCCGCCGTATACCGGTAATTACAGCCTGTATTGGGAAAATAAAACCGATAAAGCGATTACGGTACGCCTAACGGCAAAGGGCGTGTACAAGGTTATCAATTGAACGCAAGCAAAGTTTACCGGGAATGTGTAGCGCAACCAGTTAAAATAAGCGATATGATCGTATTCCACGTCCCGTACCCTTATGCCAACGAAGGCAGGGGATGGACTTGATACAAACAAACGGTAAAGCACCCGTTTCACAAAAAAAGACAGCCCTAAAATTCAGGTAAATTATGAAATTAATAAGACTGACTACAACGATTTTTTTGCTGATAATTAGTTTCTGGCTTACTGCGTGTACAACGGTACAACCCTGGGAACGCGGCAACCTTGCCAAGCCGCAGATGGCTTTAGACCCGTACCCGCTACAAAGCGCCTTACGCGCACATAATTACGGCAGCAGGGAAGCAGCGTCTGGCGGTAGCGCAGCACAAGGGGGCGGATGTGGCTGTTATTAAGAAAGCTGCGTCCTCATTAGCAGCTTTAACCGCAACCGCGTTAGCGTTGCCCGGCTTGCTCTCGTCCGTCGTTGCCCATGCGGCTGAAGGCGATGAGGTAGATTTTCAATACAGCCATTACCAGGAAGGTAAACGGAATATCGCCATTACCAATGGTGTGGATATTACTAAAGGGAAAAGCTTTAACCCTATCGAAGTGGATAGCTTACACGGTAGCAGCCGGATTAGCCTGACGGATCGGGTTAAATTTGCTTTTAATTATTTACAGGACACCTGGGGCGGGGCGACGCCTACCGCCACCATGCCTTTCGTCGCGGAAGGCGCAAACTTAGCTTTATTTGGAAATAAGGCAAATACCGGAACGGTCGTCGGCGCTTCACCTATAGTTATTATCAGCCGTTTGCCTTTGGATTCCCAACTCAACCCGGTATCACCAACGGGGCAATTCGATCCAATTACCGGCATCCCCATTTATACAAAGAATAGAAAAAGCTCACAATTAACCCATGTCATGGCTACCGCGTCCCCGGAAACCCGAAAGCAAGGGGATTTTAAGCTGAGTTATGACTGGGATAATGCCGCCGTCAGTGTCGGCGGGGGTGTTTCCATCGAGGATGATTACGACTCCCGTTTCGGCAATATCGGCAGCCGTTTCGATTTCAACCAGAAACGCACGACCGTAACTGCCGACCTCAGTTATACCAATAGTTATACCCATGCAATCCTCGACCATGATACTTACGTTAAAGACACCCTAATTCCTGCCAGCCAGATTGACCGGGCCATGAATGGGGATAATAGCTGGAATCTAGTCCACGGCACCCGCCAGGATTGGTCAACCCACCTTGGCTTAACCCAAGTGCTTAACAAAAATGCGCTGATCGGCGCGGATTTCAATTACACCCGCAGTACCGGCTACCTTTCCAACCCCTACAAAGGCGTAAGTATTGTTTTTGTCGATCCAGGCCCCAATGGGCAAATTGATGCGCCTCCGGGCGGGTTTATGGCTGGCATCAGTACTTATTATGAAAAACGGCCAGACGTACGTAACCTGTACAGTGTGGGCGGACGCTATGCGCAGTTTTTTGAAGCCTTGGATGCCTCCTTGCATTTTAACTACCAATTTTCGGCTGACGACTGGGGTATTCAAGCGCATACCTTCGACGCAGATTGGATCCAGCCCCTGGGTAGCGGCTGGACGGTTACGCCGCACGTCCGTTACTATTCGCAGGATGCTGCATTTTTTTATACACCCTATCTCCTAACCCAACAAGCGGAGGCTGCGAACGCACTGGATGCCAATGGCAACCAATTATTCGTCGGCAGCGACGGAAACCAATATGCCCTGGACTTTAGTAAAGGCGGTTTTGTTGATGCAAAGGGCAATCCCGCGCCGCCTTCGGTTACATTTGAACCGAAAACAGTGCCCTTCGACTCCAAAAAACTACCGGCCAGTTATTCTAGCGACCAACGCCTTTCAGGCTTCGGCACACTCAGCGGTGGCGTAACCCTTACCAAGCAATTCGCCAAAGGCTTTACCTTGGAAACCGGCTTTGAATACTACACCCACCAAGGTGGCCTCAAATTAGGCGGAAACGGGGAAGGGAATTTTGCCGATTTTGATTATTGGACGGCAAATGCTGCTTTAAAGGTCAATCTGGCTGCTATCGGTGAAAACATGGGAACAACTAACCATTCCCATCCTATCAATCACAGTCATGGCAATTTACCCGCCGGGATTATGTTTGGTCATACCCTGCATAAGGCGGGGCAAATGATGGTCGGTTACCGCTATAAACATAGCATGGAGGGCGGGGATTTACTGCATGGCACACAGGTTGCTCATGAACAAACAGTGATAGATAAAGCCTGTAAAGCTACTGAAGGATGCACCTTGTTTCCACGCAACATGACCATGAACATGCACATGTTGGATTTAATGTATGCCCCCACTGATTGGTTAACTTTGATGCTGATGCCTCAATTTATGGATATGGATATGGCCTTATATCGTCCGGCAAGCCTGCCTCCGCCCGACCATGGGACTCAGCAACACAATCACGGTGCGCATGGGCATGAGACAGGCGGTGTTGGGGATACGGGTATGTATGCGTTGGTTAAATTATTCGATGATAGGCATCACCATTTGCATGCCGGCTTAGGTTTTACCGCGCCCACGGGCGATTCAAACATTAAACTAAAAGAAACCACTAAAAATGCCGAAGGCGCTTACATTCATTACGGTATGCAGCTGGGTAGCGGTACGTGGGATTTCAAACCTAGCATAACTTATACAGGTGAGTCGGGGGCTTGGTTATGGGGAATGCAAATTGCCGGCACTAAACGGATGGAGAATAACAATGCATCAGGTTATGCGTTGGGTGATGTATTTGAAAGCAGTGTCTGGGGTGGTTATGGCTTAACGGACTGGCTATCGGGCAGTGTCCGTTTAGCCTATACCTGGCAAGGCAGGATTACAGGTAAATATCCGCGTAGCACACGTTTTGACAGCCAGCTTCGTGATTGTAAAACTGAAGCCACTTATCCGGATGTTTATGATGAAAACGGTAATCCAGGCCCACCCGTCTTCCATAACGATCTTTACCAAGATTGCCTGTTAAGTAACGCAGAGACAAAACGACAAAATGATGCTAATGACCGGCCTTCCCCAATGGATTCCCCAAGCAATTATGGCGGACATTATTTGGATTTAGGATTCGGGATAAGTGCAACCGTACCCGAAGGGGCGTTTGCTGGTAATCAGTTCGCTTTTGAATGGTTGCAGCCCGTGTATACCGATGTCAACGGCTACCAATTGGATAGGGAAGGCAACCTGTCATTCACTTGGAGTTATGGCTTTTAAGCAGTACAACACTAACTTTGATAAAAAAATGATGCGTATTAAATATTGGGTGATTTTATTTGTAATAGTAGGTTTTCCTGGCTGTAGCTCTCTGTCAAAAGACAAGATGGATCAATCATTTCTGGGTGAGTTTGATAGCGCCGATGAAGAACAACAAACGGCTTATCTAGCAGGTTATTTACACATGAAAACCTTGTTAAGAACTGATCAAAAGTTTGTTGCATCAGCTTTCACGCAAGGTTTGTATGATGCTTTGACAAATCAACCAATGAAAGCTGAAAAATCGAAATTGGACAATTTTACCCAATGGCGTGAATTAACCCAGCTAAATATGGAGGCTTTGAAAAAAATCCCTATAAAACCAGGTGAACGTTTTTTGGAAACAAACAAACAGCAACCTGGGGTTAAGTCTTTAAGCAGCGGATTACAGTATAAGATTATTAAAGAAGGAAAAGGAATTCGGCATCCTAACTTAACCGATACAACGCTCATCTATTTCCAGCTGAAAACAATCGCGGGAAATAGCCTAATTAATGATGAGCCGCCAGCTAAAACGGTAAAAGAAGTCTCGTTAACTCGTTTCCCAAAAGGTATTCAAGAAGCTTTGCAACTGATGACGGAGGGTAGCGAGTGGCTGCTTTTTCTGCCAGCACACTTAGCTTATGGTGAAAACGGCGCATTGATAAGTGGGGTATTCCCGAATGAGGCACTTATTTGTAATCTAGAACTTGTGAAAATTAGTGCCGGAAAATAATCGGCTAATAGTTTGTTTTACCTGTATGAAATAAACGCTTGCTGTAGGTTTTCTATCTATGATTCAATCGGCCAAACGCACTATTTCGCTTTCCCGGTTAACTTCCGCCGCGCTGCTATTGCCGGGGCTGCTACAAAATGCTGCCCATGCCGCCGAAGACGACAGCATCGATTTCCAGTACAGCCATTACCAAGAAGGCAAACGGGGAGCTACCTTCACCGATTCTACCAATTCGATCACGGGTATGCCGGTTCGCAATATCAAAGTGCCCAACAATCGCAATCCCATTGAGGTTGATAGCATTCATGGCAGCGCACAAGTCAGCTTGACAGACCGGATCAAATTTGCCTTCAATTACATAGAAGATACATGGTCTGGCGCTACTCCTTACGGCAGCGCCCCGGAACATTCCCAAGCCCTAAGTTATAAACGCCTGCAATTTGATAGCAGTGGAAACCCAATTATTTCTGGTGCATCTGCTTATGATGCTAGGAAAGTCTATTTAGACAATAAGGGCAATAGCTTGTATCGAATTGACGATCCCATTACTGGCAAAACAAGTTTCCTTAGAGACCGCACCGTGCATGTAATGGGTTACGCTTCGCCGGAAACCCGAAAACAAGGTGATTTCAAGCTGAGTTATGACTGGGATGAAACGTCCTTATCAGTAGGGGGCGGGGTTTCCACAGAACATGATTATGAGTCCCGGTTCGTCAATTTGGGTGGACGCATGGATTTCAACTAAAAACTAACCACCGCTGAAAATCTTGGAAACGGAGCGCAAGCGGAGTGGAGATTTTTAGTCCCCAGAAGCGATAGGGCTGGGCGTTTTCACGTAGCGCTGTTTGCGGAGTGAAAATGCAAAGCATTACGAAATCGCGTCGAGTCATTGCGCAACAAGTTTTATGCCCCTTGTTGGGCATAAAACGAGAGTAGCAGGACGGCTGGGGCCGCCGAAGGTAATGGCTGCCGCGTGATTTTTGCCGATTTTTCAAGCAGGATGCCCGGAAAAATCTTTCGTAAAAATAGCGGCACTATCACCTTAATGCAATATACTGATCCAGCGCTTCGGGATTCGCTAACGCATCGCGATTTTTAATCGGCAAGCCATTAACGATATTATGTACCGCCAGCTCGACAATTTTGCCGCTCTTGGTGCGCGGAATGTCAGCCACTTGCCGGATTTCTGCCGGAACGTGATGGGGCGAGGCATTTTGCCTGATGTGCAGTTTTATCTTCGATTTCAATTCAGCCGACAATACCACACCATCGCGCAGGATAACAAACAACAAAACCCGGCAATCGCCGTTCGACTCCTGGCCAACTACCAGGCTTTCCAGGACTTCATCGACTTGTTCCACTTGCCGGTAAATTTCTGCCGTCCCTATCCTGATGCCGCCAGGGTTGAGCACTGCATCTGAACGACCATAAATAATCATGCCGCCATTTTCGGTCAATGCCACATAATCGCCATGATGCCATACCCCCGGATATTTTTCGAAATAAGCCGCATGGTACTGGTTGCCATCAGGGTCGTTCCAGAAACCTATCGGCATGGAAGGGAATGGCGATTTACAGACCAGTTCGCCTTTTTCCCCTCGCAACGATTGCCCATTGTCATCAAAAACATCCACGTCCATCGCCAGACCACGGCACTGTATTTCGCCCCGGTGTACCGGCAGTATTGGGCATCCGAGCACGAAACAGGAAATAATATCCGAACCGCCCGATATTGAAGACAGGCAGACTTCAGATTTAATTGACCCATAGACAAAATCAAAACTTTCCGGCAGTAAAGGCGAGCCAGTGGATAAAATGGTATTGAGTGATGACAGGACATGCGTGCTCATTGGTTTAATAGCGGCCTTTTTGAGGGCATCAATGTACTTGGCGGAAACGCCAAAAATATTGATTTGAAATTCGTCGATCAAGTCGAACAAAGCATCAACCTTGGGGTAAAGCGGTGAACCGTCGTACAGCACCAGTTGCGCACCCGATGCCAAGCCGGAAACCAACCAATTCCACATCATCCAGCCGCAGGTGGTGTAATAAAATAGCCGATCACCGGGATGTATGTCCACATGCAGCAAATGTTCTTTCAGGTGCTGGATTAAGGTTCCACCTACACTGTGAACGATACATTTTGGCGGCCCCGTGGTACCGGAAGAATACAGGATAAACAACGGGGCGTTGAACGCCATCGGGACAAAGTCAATTCTGGAATCGTCTGGAAAATCGGCCAGATAATTTTGCCAAAGCCATACCTTAGGGTTAGTTGTTGCTGACACATCCTTGAGATAGGGAACTAACACGATTTTTTGGACTGACGACAAGGCTTTAAGCAAAGGTCCAATCTGCTCTTGGCGGTCAAATGCCTTGCCGTTAAAGGTATAACCATCACAGACGAACAAAACCTTAGGGGCTATTTGCTTAAAACGGTCTACGATGCCGGAAACACCGAAGTCCGGCGAACAACTACTCCAGATCGCGCCGAGACTAGCGGTTGCGAGCATTGCGATAACGGTTTCAGGCAGATTGGGCAACACCGCCGCCACCCGGTCGCCGGGCTTGATACCGTCTTTGCGTAGCCTTTGCGCAAGCTGGGAAACCTGACGATACAGGTCATCATAAGTGAGTCGCCGGGACTCGCCATTTTCGTTGCGAAAACTGATGGCAAATTGGCGATGATCAAATCGCTTTAATAAATTTTCCGCATAATTTAGCCTTGCCTCGGGAAACCAACGTGCTCCTGGCATTTTGTTACCCTCCAGTAACACAATCTGCCCTTTTTGCGCCGCTTTTATGTCCGCAAAATCCCATAGCAAACGCCAAAATCCGGCGGGATTTTCAACAGACCAACGGTAAAGACCTGCATAATCAGTAATATCACGCCCATAAAAGGCATTCACGCATTTGATAAAACGGGTCATATTGGCGTTGTCCCAACGCTCTAACGAAGGTTGCCACAGGATTGGATTCATTTTTTCCACCCTTGCTCACGCACACGCCAATAAGACTGAAATGGTTTTGGCTAAGTTCAGGTTGCGGGGTTAAATACGCTTTAAAACCCAAATGCGAAGTTTTCTTACATTAAACTCCGGACTTAAAAACCACCCTCTTATATTGAATAACACGCAATTTAAACATTGGGTTCATCGGCAATTTTGCCTGGTTTATGGGCAACATACAAGTAAACAGGGATAGCAAGCGCACTTAGCGTGTTTTCGATTAAAGGCCACACATCGTCCCAGTCCAAATCGCCAAGACCCGTACCTATTTTTGGCAAAGCGATTGAATTCAGTTTTTCGAAAGCTGCCATTTTCACCAATGCGGTTAACGCATGCCTGATATGGTTTAGTGTTGCTTTCTCATAGTGATGGTCATTGCTTTCGGTATTTTCATGAATGATCAGGTTCATAATATGGACGTTATTCGACCCAACCCATAGCCATGCTTCCCCCGGTTTTGTGTCATGTTGATGGCACCAGCGGTTGAGGTCATTTCGTAGGGACGGATAAAGCGTATGCAATTTCAAGGCTAGCCCTTTATCCATAGGGTCGCTAACCCCAACACCGTGAACAATCGCATGTGCCTTCGTTAAGAGAATGTCACCTTCAACTTTGTATATCATAATTACCTCGACATTAGGGAGTACGCGATGATTGCAATAAAATTTATCCAAAAGCGTTTAAGAATTTGAATTCGAGACAATATCAAGCATCTTTAGTTTCTAATTCTCATAATCTTCCAGAGGCGGGCATGTACAAACAACATGGCGGTCGCCATATACATTATCGATACGCCCTACCGGCGG
>JBGAWU010000051.1:0-10202 GCA_044227425.1 Methyloglobulus sp. | reverse complement strand
CCAAGCGCTAGTCGCACCCACAAAAACAATCAGGTCGGCCAGTTCCACATCTTCATAACAGCCAGGGACGGAATCTGCGCCGAATGCCCGTTTATGCCCCGCCACTGAAGACGACATACATAAGCGGCTATTGGTGTCCATGTTGCCGCTACCGATAAAGCCTTTCATCAGTTTATTCGCGACGTAATAATCTTCGGTCAATAACTGGCCGGAACCGTAAAACGCCACGGCATCCGGGCCGTGTTCGGCAATGATGCGGGTAAATCGGTTCGCGACCAACGTTAAGGCTTCGTCCCACCCGCAGTTTTGGCCTTGAATTTGTGGGTCTAATAATCTGCCTTCGAGACCTACCGTATCAGCCAACGCCGAACCTTTGGAACACAATCTGCCGAAATTCGCCGGATGTGACGTATCCCCTTTGATGGTCAAGGTGCGGTTTGCCGCTGTCACTTGGGCTGAAATACCGCAGCCGACGCCGCAATAAGGACAGGTGGTAAGGATGGTTTTATTCATGCGTTCCGGTCTATCAATGGCTATCCGAATCAAGCAGTCGGTCAAGCTGCATAGGCTTCGCCAAAGGCAAGGCTGTCCCGATAACTTGAAATATCGGTTTTCTGTTCTAATAATGACTGGTACCAAGCACTGTCGGTGATGCCTGTGATTTTCAGTTTTGAAGCCGTGGGTAAAGTAAGGTACTGCCCAACGCCATGTCGGCTTAAATGATTGGCGCATACCTTGGCTTGTTCAAAGACTGGGGCGACTAAACCGAAGGTTTGCCCGCGATGTTGTATACATTCGCCGACGGCATAGATGCTGGGGTCGAAAGTTTGCAAGGTATCGTTGACCACAATGCCGCGCTCGCAATAAATTCCGGCATTTTTGGCCAGCGTAATATTCGGCTTGACGCCGATTGCCATAATAAAAAGGTCGCAAAGGATTTCAGTCCCATCTTGAAATTGGACAAGGTTGATATGGCCGTTTTCATCGCCCAATAAAATGTGTATAGCCGCCGCCATTTTTAAATGGATGCCGCGTTTCTCCAGTTCCGCTTGCAACATCCGGGCGGCCTGTGTATCCAATTGCCGGTTAAGTAAAAACTCATTGTTGTGGATAACGGTGACGTGCATACCTTGGACAGCCAAACCGCTGGCGGCTTCGAGACCCAATAACCCGCCGCCTAAGACAACGGCATGATGGTGGGTTTCTGAATAGGCCAGCATAGTGTTGACATCGTCGATATCCCTGAAGCTGATAACGCCTTGCAACCCATTGCCGGTAATACCGGCGATTATCGGTTGCGAGCCTGTAGCAATAAGAAGGCGGTCGTAATCCGCTCTGGTCCCGTCTATCGCCGACACTGTTCGTTTAACCCGGTCGATGTGTTCAACGGCTTTTTCTTTACCGCTGTGCAAAGTAATCCGATGATCGGCGTACCACTGGCGGTTATTGATGAAAATGTCGTCGATGGTTTTTTCGCCGCTTAATACCGATGACAAAAGGATGCGGTTGTAATTGCCGTACGGTTCGTTGCCGAATACGGTTATTTCATATTCGTCAGGCGCTGCACTGATTAACTCTTCGACTGTCTTAATGCCTGCCATACCGTTTCCGATTACGACCAGGCGCTTTTTTACGCAGCGATTTGTAGAAATATATTTAGCCTTTAGCCGCCAAAAAAGCTTGACCGCCGATACGGATGGTGAGTTTCGTATCGTGTTTATTATCCATTTCTAGGTTAATGACACTTCGGCGTTTTTCCGGTATTCCCCGTTCCACGGCAAAAACATGGGTGCCTTGACGGGTATGTTCGAACGAACATAAATAAGCGCAAAAAGCAGGCATGGCGCTACCGATGGGCGGATCTTCGTGTAAGCCAATACGAGGACCCATTAACCGTGCATGGAAATCGGCATCGGGAGACGGGGATTTGGGCGCAAAAAGTAAGATTTCCTGTGCAGCGGTTTGGGGTGCTACTGACTGGCTCCAGGCGGCATAGTTAAAGCGCGCCTTACGGGCCGAATCATAATTCCAGACCGGCACTATTAAATAGGGAAAACCGCACGAAACCAGCCGGGGCGAATATTTCTTATGGTCGAGCTCGGATTGTTGCAATCCTAAAAAGGCAACCAGCTCTTCGTCGCTCGGCGCAAACCGGTCAACAATCGGGTTAACGCTACGGCTGAACTGGACAAACACCGGTTTGCCGTTTTCGCTGGTTATATTCGCCTCAATCAATCCGGCATTCTGTTCGAGTAAAACCGTTGTAACAGGTTGTGCTAAAGGCACGTCTCCGGTCAAGCCAAGGATATAAGCCGTCGCAATGACCGGATGCCCGGCAAAATCGATCTCAGCGAGCGGCGAGAATATGCGCATCCTTCGCTTAAGTTCGCCATTCAATCGATGGAAGATGAAAACCGTTTCGGAGAGATTCAATTCTCGCGCCAGAAGCTGCATCTTCTCGGAGTTAAGGCCGTCCGCTTTGGGAAATACCGCAATCTGGGCGCCGTTAAATAATTGGGTCGTAAAAACGTCTGCAATGAAATAATCATATTTCATACATTAGCCTCGGTGAAATCAAGGTAATTATCGGACTTCAACCCGGATGCAGGAATCTGGATTTCTACTGCTCCGTCGCGGATACGGAGGGCGTAAACGGAAACTTTAACGCTTTCATCCTCAAGGCAGTCGCCGGTCAACAGGCTGAAATGTTGTTTGTACAAAGGCGATGCGACTACCGGTTCGCCTTTGATATCGCCGATCATACCGCGGGATAAAACATTCGCCTTGCCGATGGGATCGTAATTCTGGATGGCATAGGTGGCATTATCTTTCGGCATATAGAAAATTGCGATTTGCCGACCTTCAGCCAGGACGCAAACGCCCGAATTCGGCTGTAAATCGTCCACATTACAGGCAGTAATCCAGCGCACCATCAAGCCACCTCCATCATTTTAAAATGCTTGCGCTCGTCTTCATCGGCGGGGCGTATTTGTCCACGTTCTTCTACGAATACCACGTTGTCGTCGGGCTGGTCGCTGTTGATGAAATGGCGGAAACGTTTGAGTTTGCTTTCATCGTTGATCGTCATAAGCCATTCGCATTGATAGGTATTGATGATATGCTGCATTTGCCCTTCTAGCTGTGAACAAATACCTAGTTTGTCGGCGATGACCACGGATTTTAGATAATCCAGACCGCCTTCCATGTTTTCCATCCATACGGAAGTACGCTGCAGCCGCGCTGCCGTGCGCACGTAAAAAATCAGGAAGCGGTCGATGTATTTGATTAAAGTCTCCTTATCGAGTCCGGTTGCGAACAGGTCGGCATGGCGCGGTTTCATGCCGCCGTTACCGCAGACGTAAAGGTTCCAGCCGTTTTCCGTGGCTATCACACCGACATCCTTGCCTTGCGCTTCTGCGCATTCGCGGGTGCAGCCGGACACGGCGAATTTGAGCTTGTGGGGCGAACGCAAACCTTTATAGCGGTTTTCCAGTTCAATCGCCAAACCCACACTGTCGTCGATACCGTAACGGCACCAGGTACTGCCGACACAGGATTTCACGGTGCGTAACGATTTGCCGTAAGCATGGCCGGATTCGAATCCGGCATCGATCAATTCTTTCCAGATATGCGGCAACTGTTCGACGCGGGCACCGAATAAATCCACCCGCTGGCCGCCGGTAATCTTGGTGTAAAGCTTGTATTTTTTGCCGACCTGACCGAGTGCAATCAACCGGTCCGGACTAATTTCACCGCCAGTGATACGCGGTACGACGGAATAAGTACCGTCCTTTTGCATGTTCGCCAGAAAAGTATCGTTGGTATCCTGTAAGCCTAAGTGCGAGTCAGCCAGCACATATTCATTCCAATATGAGGCCAAAATTGAACCGATAGCCGGTTTGCAAATATCGCAGCCGCGGCCTTTACCATGTTTTTCCAGGATTTCATCGAAGGTCTTGATTTGCTCGACGACGACCAGGTTATATAGATCCTGACGGGTATAAGGAAAATGCTCGCAGATGTCGGTATTGACTTCGACGCCACGTTTGGATAATTCGCAGTCAACGATAGACTTTAATAATGCCGAGCAGCCGCCGCAACCGGTGGATGCCTTGGTTTCGGCTTTCAGTTCGCCGATGGTGTTGCAACCAGCATCGATGGCCTGGCAGATTGCGCCTTTGGTGACGTCGTAACAGGAGCAGATTTGCGCCGCCATCGGCAAGGCATCTGACCCTAATCCCACGGATTCATCAGAACGATGCGGTAAAATTAACGAATCAGGATTTTCCGGCAGGTCGATACCGTTTAGGCAATATTGTAATAAAGTGCCGTAGCCGCTGACTTCGCCGACCAACACCGCGCCGAGCAGCTTTTTCTTATCTTGACTAACTACCAGACGTTTGTAGATTTCGGCGGCGCCATTCTGGTAGGTATAGACTAATGAACCTTGCGACTTGGCATGGGCATCGCCGATACTGGCGACATCGACGCCCATCAGTTTCAGTTTGGTGCTCATGTCTGCGCCGGTAAAGCTGGCGGCTTCACCCGCAAGATCGGCGGCAACTGTCCGTGCCATCGTATAACCGGGCGCGACCAACCCGAAAATCATGCCGCTCCACAACGCGCATTCGCCGATGGCGTAAATATCGGGATCGGATGTCAGGCATTGGTTATTAATGACGATGCCGCCGCGAGGGCCGACCTCCAGGCCGCAGTTTCGGGCGATGTCGTCGCGGGGGCGGATGCCCGCCGAGAACAGGATAATGTCGGTCTCCAGTTCCTCGCCATCGGCAAAGCACATTTTGTTGACGCATTGTTCACCATCGATAATCTGTGTGGTATTTTTACCGGTATGCACGAGTAACCCCAGGTTTTCGACCTTGCGCCTGAGCATAGTGCCGCCCGCTTCATCAAGCTGCACAGCCATTAGCCGCGGTGCAAATTCAACGACATGTGTTTCCAAGCCTAAGTCCGTCAAAGCCTTGGCGGCTTCCAAACCCAATAAACCGCCGCCTACGACAACGCCGACCTTGCTGGTTTTAGCGGCATTCGCTATCGCTTCAAGATCGTCAATGGTGCGGTAAACCAGGCAGTTACGGCGATCATGGCCGGGTACGGGCGGTACGAAAGGATAAGAACCGGTGGCCAGCACTAATTTGTCGTAAGCGATGGTCACGCCCTTAGCCGACGTAACGGTTTTGTTCCGACGGTCGATGCTGGCGGCCTTGTCGCCCAAGTGGATTGCGATACCGTTATCGGCAAAAAAACTTTCTTCCGCTAAAGCTAAATCTTCGGCGGTCTTGCCGGAAAAAAACGACGATAAATGGACACGGTCGTAAGCCGGGCGCGGTTCTTCGCAGAACGTGGTAACGCGATACTCTTCCTTGCATTTATGCGCAACAAAACTGGCTAGAAAATGCTGGCCGACCATACCGTTGCCGATGACTACCAATGATTTTTTATCGTTCACAGCTAATCTCTTAATCAAGATCTGACGTTACGTTGCCTGCAATGTCAGAAGTTTCGAACAAAAAAAGGCGCCGATAAATGACGCGCAGGCACAGCACGTGATTTATTCGACGCCTTTGTCAATCCGCCCACCGTTGAGCGAGGTCAAGGACCCTATCGAGTCACTCGATAATAAATAAGCAAATAACAGACCAAGTTAAGAAATTAAAGAAATCATCAATGTTATACAGTTGGTTACGTTGCGTATACAGGGTGATTTTGGGTTAAGCTGGTTTGAAACCGGAGTAAAGGATGGTCGTAAAATGTGCAAAAAACAGGGGCGTTGCACCAAAAAGGGTTGGGGCTTAAGGGAAAATAACTCAATGACATAGCGGGAACCGCATAATCAGCGAAGGTATTATATGGCACAAGGTTTGCTTTAATAACTAAGGGCATTTTAAAAGAGTTAATTAAGTTACTGGCTGTTAATTAACCGGACGAGTAGGAGTTGAAAACACGCCATATCCAATACCGTAATGAAGTAGAACCTTATTATTTTTGCGTTATCTAACCCATTCGATATCCCAGTTGAATTTATTTCGGCAGGACTCCCTAATTGAGGGATCAAGAACCCCATAATGGCAGGGATGCCTTTTTTCTAAACAATGCGTAATCTCTTATTAATAGAAAACGACGGCAATAAACATCCGCTGGGAAGCGCCTTAAGCCATGCCGATTATCGTATACGAAAGATTCAGGATCATTATTCTTTAACTGTCCATGTTAAGGAATTCAGCCCGGATCTCGTTATTTTCAATCTATCGGTTATTACCGAAGCATTTATTAACGAACTTAATGCCCTAAACACACGTTTATCCTTGCCTGTGATGGTTTTTACGGATGAATGCAATAGCGCGCAAATTAAAAAACTGATTCAAGCTGAAGTTTCTGTTTTAAAAGTCAATGGGTTACCGCGTTCTGGGGTCGATGGGCTAATCGAAATCGCTATTGCGCGGTTTCGGCACATTGAGGCTTTAAAAAATGCACTTGAGAATGCACGTACCCAGCTTGAAGACCGCAAACAAATCGACCGCGCCAAGGCCATCTTGATCAAAACCCGGAATTACAGTGAGGACGAGGCTTATCACACCCTAAGAAAGCTGGCGATGGGCCGGAATGTTACGTTAGGCGAGATGGCCCGGAATGTGATCGCCATGGCGGACCTGCTGAAATAACGACTATTAATTCATGAAAACATTTATTAAAGTTACCGAGATTTGGATACCAGGCAAAGACCGCACCCACCTGGTATTCGGCTCTGGCTTGTACGGGCCGTTAACCGATTTCAAAACCATCAGTGAACACCAGCGGTTTGCTTATGACGAGGGCTTGCCTGGCAAAGCCTGGGCTGCCCGCCATCCGATAGTATTGACAAACTTTGAGCATTCTTACTTTAAACGCACGGCTGCGGCGCAGAAGGCGGGATTGACCTGTGGTATCGCATTGCCTATTTTTTCCGGTGATTTCCTGCTCTCCGTTGTGGTGTTTTTATGCGGCGATGATGACAACCATGCGGGTGCAATTGAAGTCTGGTGTAACGAGGTAAATAACGGCGACACCCTGCATGTTATGGACGGTTACTATAGCTCCCTTAAAGACTTTGAAGCACTGTCAAAACAGATTACCCTACCTAAAAACCAGGGCTTGCCGGGACTCGCCTGGGCAACCGGCATGCCAGTGCTAAGGGAAGATATTGGCACCAACCATGAGTTTATCCGCTCGGCTTACGCGCATCAGGTCGGGATTACGACCGCGTTGGGCATACCTGTGGTTAATAACCAGGAACAAAGTTATGTGATGACATTCCTATCCGCGAAATCGACACCTATAGCAAAACGTATCCAGATATGGATCCCTGATAAAGAAGGCAAGTATTTGATTTGTCAGCAAGGATACAGTAAAAGTAGCAACGATCTGGCGGAAATTTTTGAAACTCTTGCCGTAACAAAAGGCGTTGGAGCGTTAGGCCGGGTCTGGCTGACCGGGTTGCCCAGTATTACCGGCGTGACCGAAGATGCCAATTACAATACAGCACTGGAACATCTGAACAGTATGCTGGCAATTCCGGTGATTGAAGGCGGGAGGTTGAAAGCGATTGTGACGTTTTTGTTTTAGCAGGATGTCGTTCAACTCTATCGGTTGCAATTTTACAGCGTTAAACATGGGCTAAATCGTTGTTGGTATTGAAATTACAAGAATTTTCGCAAATCTTAGGTAAACGCATTATTCCTGTTTTTAAAGGTAAAAACCCAAAAATTGATTGCAGTTAAGGGTAAGATGGCTTAAGTTTTCATCTTGACAAGTGATTGTTTCCTTTTACGTTTACGGATACGACAATCCTTAGTATTCATGAAATAAACCGGAGCATTCAATGTGGTATGTCTATCTTTCACTCGCCTTACAGATAGGGTTTGGCATTCATGTCATCAAAACAGGTCGGCCATTTGTCTGGGTTTTGGTCATTCTCCTGTTTTCGGTATTTGGCATCGCCGGTTATATCCTGGTCGAACTGTTGCCGGAATGGTTGTCATCGCGTAAAGGGCAGGCATTAAAGAGCAAAATAGGTAAAACCATCGACCCGGAAAAAGCCCTGAAAGCCGCGCAAAAAGCGTATGAACAAGTCGATACGGCAAAAAACAGGATGAACTTGGCGGAACAATATTTGCTCCTGCAACGCTACAGTGAAGCCAAGGAAATCTATGTCCGCAGTTTAGTCGGCTTGTACGCAGAAGACCCGCAAATCATGATGGGCATGGCGAAAGCCGAATTCGGCTTGGATAATCCCGAAGCGGCTATAGCCATGCTGGATAAGTTGAAAGCCGCGAACCCTACATTCAAGTCGCCCGAAGGGCATTTGCTCTATGCCCGGTCCCTGGAAAATGCAGGCCGAATCCCGGAAGCACTCCATGAGTACGAAGCCTTGAACGTTTATTATCCCACCCCCGAACCTGCCTGTCGCTTGGCGCAGATCCATCAAACCCAGGGTAACAAGGCGTTGGCTGATGAGCTATTCCAGGCAGTTATCAGGCGCAGTATTAACGCCGGGAAGCATTTTAATGAGGTAAACCAAGAGTGGGTCAAGCTGGCCAAGCGTGAAATTAATGCAAAGTAATCTTCCGGTTATCCTGATCCGCACAATTTAAACATTAAATAGCGGATCAATAAGATAAACCGGAAAGGGTAGATGTTTTTTCCCATATGCGGGTGGTTATGGCGGCATTACGCCGGTTGAGGCCATACGTGCTTTACCGGAACCCCCCACTATTTTTATTGCCCATCCAGAACCCTTAATCGTAGGGTTGGCACGTAGTCTCCAAAAAATGCTTAACTTGCAGAAATCTTAGGATAAATGGCGATGCGTACAATGAGCTATTGAGAAATAATTGGGTATAAGTTAAGGCGCGATTCACACGACGGTATAAACGAGTACGAAGCCACCGAGCAAGATAGCGACAAGCGATATGGAAAAGATCCATTCAGCACCGTTTAAAAGCTTATTTGCCCGGGTGCTGGAGACATCTTTCTGCGCCAAGTAACCAATGGCCAGGACAATCAGGAAGCCAAGCGAAGCGAAGAGAAACAAGTCATCCGCGATAGTTTCTGTGTGGTCAAAGGATGACTTGGCCGCTAAGATACCTACGAGCGCCAAGCCAATGCTCGCCATAGTTCCGCTGATTGATACGAGAGTGCTAATGGATTGGTCGGTGTGCGCCACAGTTTATTCCTCCAGTGGTGTTAGTGAACAGTATAAAGTTCCCATATTTCTATCCTACTTTAAATTAAAGGGCAACAATTTTGCGTTACCTCTTATTCTTCAAACGGTATGCCGCCCATGAGCCGATTTAGAGATGGAGATCACCGTAGTTCTAGCGGATGGATAGCCTGGATAGGGCTTGCGTAGGAACCACGAAGATATAAGCCGTCTCGGTTTGCGATAATCCATGCTGGAATGACCATAACCATAATTTCGAGGACTAAAATCAGGTCGTTTATGGTGCAAAAAATTCCACAGCTGCACAGCCAACGGGCAATGTTGCCGCTTCCTTAAAAATTTCCTGCTCCCTAAATAAACGTAAATAAGCCGGATAATACTCTATAACACTATGTATTTAAATAAGTAAATATGTTTATTCAAGGTGGCGTCCATTTAATGGCACAAAACATGCTTTACTAATTGCAAAGGCTCCGATGATGGAGTCTCGGTTTCAGCTCATCGAAGGGCATTAGACAAAGGCGTCGATTAACAAACGTGTTTCCTCGTGCACGTTGGTTATCGGCGCTTTTTTTTGTTCAAAATTTAAACAACAGGACACAAGATGACTCCTAAAAAACGTAATTTAAGCCATGTCGTGAGTATTTTTTCGGCTACGGCGCTTGCTTTATCGATTTCATTGGCTACTTCTGTTTTTGCCGCCGAGAAACTGGAAAAAGACAGCTTGAAGTTCGGTTTTATTAAATTGACCGACATGGCGCCGCTGGCGGTTGCGTTTGAAAAAGGCTACTTTGAAGACGAAGGGCTTTCAGTGCAGGTGGAAGCGCAGGCCAACTGGAAGGTTGTACTCGACCGCGTGATCAGCGGCGAACTCGATGGTGCGCACATGCTCGCTCCTTTGCCTTTGGGTGCAGCGATCGGTTACGGCACCAAGGCCGATTTGGTCAGCGCTTTCACCATGACTTTGAACGGCGATGCGATC
>JBGAWU010000050.1:0-10213 GCA_044227425.1 Methyloglobulus sp. | reverse complement strand
GTGTAGTGTTGTCAACATTATTCACAAACTGGCTGCCAACATAAGGCACTTCTACACTTGGATCACCGATAAAACGGTCAGCGCTACCGTTCGCTGGAATAATCGCTGGATCGGCAACACCGTTACCGTCGCTATCCGATTGCAAGAATGGGCCTATATCCCCTGCCAAAGCACCATCGAAGTTACCAATAAGCCCTAATGGAACATCATTAGTTGCAAATAAGGCGCGTTTTCCTTCGGGTACATCAGTGAAGTTATCTGTTCCATAAGGATGACGAATACGATAATCGCCATCACAATTTGAACCCGTAGTAACATGCATCAAAAACCGTACCCGTGAAAATACCAACTCTTGACCAAGAACAGGCGCCCCAACCGGGTTTGCCGTACCATAGGCCGCTTCTAGGGCCGCGACATAACGAAGGTCGATAGCGCCAGTCGTTACATTGGCATTCAAATTCATGTAAAACGCTTCAGGACCGATATTTCCGGCAAAGGCTGGCGCTGGATCAGGCGGTAACGGGAAACACAAAGGCGTTATCCCATCGGCAGGTGATGGCGCTTGGGATGTACACAACTGTAATGGAATATTGTTATTATCCCTGTACCAGACAGGGAATCTAAGTAGAGTCATTCCCGGACCGTGGTCTTGCAATTGGCCGAAAGAGGCACCACTAGCCAGCACCGAACCAATTAATGCCATTCGGATTGCTTTTCGCAAGCTGCTTTTTACAGTCCGTCTACCTTGATTGGTAGTTAAACATTCTTCTTTGTTAATATTCATTTTAGGCTCCTTTATTTCGAATTTAAGAACTCAAAGTAATCCGGATTGTTGGTTTTCAATTCCAATTCTCTTTCCTGTGAGTATGTTTATATACGCTTAATCTAGCGGCTACACCTATCAATCCTAAAAACCACATCAACTCAAGTTCACTACACTCGCTATAGAGGTTAAGCAAAAAATAATTTAATCATTGATTATTTATTTCTTGACTTTTTATTGCTTTTCCGAAATAATTAAACCATGTTTATGAACTGGCAGGTTTTAAACAAGATTTAGTGTTATTTAGTAATGGTATGTTTTTTTTAATTACCGAAAAACATATCAGCAACAATAAACTAAAGTTTTAAATTAAGTTTTTTCGATATTGTTAGCCTTTAATAAAACATTAAGGTACTGTTTATTTAACAGTACCTTGGTTATTTACCTTATTCAAAACACAACGCTTAAGTTAAATCAACTGTAAGTGTTGATCAAAAAACGCATTGTTGTTAATACAGTAACCCTGTCTGTCAACAGCGTATATACGTAAGAATACCTATAGAAATTATTCAGGACGCGAGAATCTGTCTCAGCAAATTACCGAACAGAACCGTAGGTTTCTTGGTTGGTAGCTTATAGAGATTCACAAGTTTTTTAACTTAGGTATTAACCCTATTTGATTACGATTGAAGACCTTATTTTCCTTCAGGAAAAGACCTGAGTTGCCGTTAAGGTAAAATTAATTCCTAATAGATTCTTAATATTTTTAATGACTTATCAAGTTAATTTTGAAGAATCAAGAATCCAATAGCTTTCTTTCATCATCGTTTGTATTAACAAGGTGATATCGACCTAAATTCATTCAGGTTGGATTAATAATTTTGTGAATTGTTTGTTGTCGGCAATAAACTGCTGATGACCCAGATCTTATAATTTTAGAGAAAGTCTGCGGTCTATTAGGGAAGAATATTAGATTTAAATAAACTAAGACTAAACGCTAATCAAACTTAATTTAATCAAGCTTGCGTTGTTTTAAGTAGACCGATTAGTTCGGCTAAGTCTTTTTCTTCTATTGGTTTGGTCAAATATGCATCAAAACCGACCAAAAGGGCTTCATTTACTTTCTCTTGGTCTGCATATGCGCTTACCGCAACCAAACACATGAGCAATTGACGTTTCCGCAGATGTTGTACCAGCTCAAATCCATTCATAACCGGCATGTTGATGTCGATCAGCGCTAGATCGTAATTATTTCGCTCAGCTAAATCCAAGGCTAATTGCCCATTGGTTGCAGAATCCACTTCATAACCCATTTGTTCCAATAATCATATCAGGAATAGCAGGTTAATTTCACTGTCGTCCACCACTAGAACGCGGC
Source organism: Methyloglobulus sp. (assembly GCA_044227425.1). Taxonomy (GTDB): domain Bacteria; phylum Pseudomonadota; class Gammaproteobacteria; order Methylococcales; family Methylomonadaceae; genus Methyloglobulus. The sequence goes on along the minus strand of JBGAWU010000050.1, from coordinate 8,072 downwards.
GCTGACCATATTTCGAATCCGGATTAATAATCGATGGTGTTTTGTTTTTTGCAGTCACACATGCCTGCAACGGTATTTCAACACTAAAAATACTGCCACGTCCCAGTTCGCTGTTAACAGTGAGGTCGCCGTTCATCAATAGCACAAGCTCTTTAGTGATAGGCAATCCTAGGCCAACTCCTTCACGGCTTAAATTTCCGCCATCGATTTGTACGAAGGGCGAAAAAATTTTATCCAGATTGTTTTGGCCAATACCACAGCCAGTATCGGCGACAGAAATTTGCAATTTGCCATCGTCAAAACGGGAACTGATCGTTACGCTGCCTTGGCTGGTGTATTTGATAGCGTTATCGATCAAATTCGCCAATATTTGCCGTAGGCGTTTTTCGTCGCCAATAAATTTCCTTTCGGAACATGCGCTTTCGGAGATCAGTTTTAGGCCTTTTTCATCAGCCCTGAATTTGAAAATATTAATGCTATCGGTCAACAATGTTTCGTAATCGAATTCCCCCATTTCGGTTTTTAGCTGCCGGGATTCGATAGCCGATATGTCGAGTATGTCGTTAATTAGCCGGAGTAAGTTATCGCTGCATTGTTTGATGATTGCCACATGTTTTTTATCTTCCGCATTCAGCGTAGGTTTTTTTTCTAATAATTGAGTAAACCCCGAAATACCGTTAAGCGGCGTCCTAAGTTCGTGACTAATTTTTGCCAAAAACTGATTTTTGGCGTTATTGGCGGATTCTGCCGACGCTTTCATCTCTGTAAGCGTGTTGGTCCGCTCTTCGATTAATGCTTCGGCCCTGAAATACCGACCGGTAATGTGAAGAAGGAGCATCCCAAGCAAACCAGTCACACAAAGCCCATCGAAAACAATCCATTCTATCGACCTGTCATGGACGGGGATTGCTTTTGACCAATCATGATAAAACTCCATCCGCCAAACTTGGTTGGCGACTGGGATATTAATCACTTCATAAGCTGTACTGGAAGCGTCCATTGTATTAGAAAAGATGATTTTCTTTTCCGGACCCGCATTAAGGGAAGCGCTAACCGTAATGGCACAGTTGTTGGCATTTAACCCGTCCAGCACCTCCCGGATTAACTTTTCCATCAAAATATCAGCAATAAGGACATCAGTAATTTCCTGCCGCCGATTGGTTTCTTTCACTAATGGGGTACTTAATTCGAATCCTCTACCCTCGGTAACAAAAATTTCGGTTTCCAGAGCCGAGCCAGTCTCTTGCCATTTTTTTTTTATTTCCAGCGGTATATTTTTTAAGACTTCAAGCTTAACCGGTTCATTCTCGTTAAGCATTTGAATATAGATATTTTTTTTAGGATCTTCCTCATTAAAGCTAATCCAGCTTATCGACCGCATTTCCTTGAAAGGCATTAGCGCTTGCCGAGTTAACACGGAAAAGTCTTCAGTTTCCAATTTTTTTGAGCCTCTTACCAAATTTCTAACCGTATTGAGCGCATCTAAGTCCAAGCGGATTCTTTTTACCAGCACTTGCGACAATAATTCGGCGTTTTCTTTAAGTCGGTCGTTATATCTGTTCCGACTGACAGCTTGCATGTAACAAAATAGAAGAAAAACCAAAAAAAACGAAAACATGACTGGAATCCCGACAGTAGTGCGCCGTCTGCACCATATTAGATAAGGTTGGGCAAAGAAAGTGAGAATAATCGGGGTAAAGATCAAAACACCGAGGACATCGGCCAACCACCAGCTAATCCAAGCTGCCGGAATCTGCGAGGTATCAATGATTCTCGAATATCGCATCGACGCTGAAGAGACAGAGGCTGAAAGCGTACAGCTTAATACGCCGCCTAGCAGCATAAAAGTTACAATACTTTTAAGGTCGATAAGGGTGTTTGGGAAACCGATTTTTTTTCGAATCAACAAAGCGCCAACATAAGCAGTTATCGCCGAACCAAACGCACTGGCGATATAAAAAACCAGGAAACCCTGTTTGAAATCGAATGCCCAGACATTCACGAAAAAGCCCCCTATGACCAACCCTGGGATTACGTGATAACCGAAGAGCAGCACGGACGCCAATGCCAACCCAGCCGACGGCATGAGGATTCCGATGGGATCGTCATAAAACCGGAATAATAAGCCCAATAACCCGGACATAAAATAGGCTCCGGTTACTACACTTGTCAGCAGAAGATTCCTTCCCAATCGTAGTAATAGGTTACGGTATTCCATGTTTTAAGATATTTAGGCAATAGCCTTTCGGATTTCCTTTACTTTAAAGATATTAATCAGCCCCGTCCTATCGGACTGTTCGCATAAAGCGCCCCGAAACCCCAAATAATCGGGCTGAAAGGGCAGCAATGCCGAAATGTCTTCTGCTTTTAAAGAACCCGCGAGTCCGCAAATAAGTTTTTGCGTTTTAGCAATATTTATAAACTTTTCAACTTCCGATAGCGGCATGAAACGGGTTAATGAACCTTTACTTTTATCCAGCGTATCCAGCATTACTCCATGAAAAGCGGCGGCCTTAACCTGATCAACCACTTTTAAATCCAGCTGCGTATCGGCAAATAACACTGCAATCAAATACTTATGGTCGGCAATCTCAGTTAATCGGGCCAGAACGCCAGTAATATCGCCATCTGGAAAAAATCCAATCTTGACATAATCAACTCCTGTTTCCGACATCGCCTGCGTTGCGGAATAAATCAGGTCTGGATGCATGGGTAAATCGCCTATCGTTGCGCTCGTCCGGCAACGGCCATTCATTGCGGCAACGATCGTTTTTACGGCACCCACTGGCAATGCGCCCAAGGCACCGGCGGCTGGTTCTTTTAAATCGACGATATCGACGTCTGCCGCCATGACCGACATCGCTTCATCCAGCGAATTAACACTGGCTAACATACCCGTCATGATTCGGCCTTCTGCTTATATTCCGCGAGGGCTTGCATGATCCAGCCCCACGCTTCCAACTCCCTCGCGCCAGCGGTTTTTTCCAGCCCTATTTGCAGATAGGCTAAGTCCGATTCTATTTTCGCTAATGGCAACATATTTAACCTACTGATTAAAATCGCCGCCTCCAATACAGAAAACTGGGCACGGTTAAAACCCATGAAAGGCGCATGGTTCGCCGTATATACGGCCTTACAGTACAGTTTCGGGCGGACTGCATCATCGTCGATGCGCTCAATTTCAATTTCCGAATGGGCTAGTGCACAATCCAATAGGTTTCCTGTTATGGTTTCCGTCGGTTTTAACAGCCAATCCCGACGCCCGGTCAAACATCCGGCAAAGACCCGCACATCATCGCAAAAATTGATAACCCCCACCCTCGTCTCCAAAAAGTTATTGAGTGTGGTCGAAGGCTTGAATGGCAGGACGATAAATTTCTCACCTTCCACATGGACGCCCATCGGGGCAATGTGCGGGTCGCCTTGGCTATTGAGGGTTGTAACAATGGTTTCAAGTATCATTTTTTCTGTAAAGTCGTACCGACAGGTTTAAAAGTATGGAGATCGACGGTTGGTTCGGTGGTATCTGTAGCGCAACCCCACGTCAGCGCTTGGTCCTGGTTATACCGCTTCCCCAATTGCCAGGCGATTTCAGCGCGCGCCAACTCCACGCCCAAGTAAAATGCATGGCCGCCGTCGTTTTCCACTCCCAGTTTCGGGTACAAATCAAAAGGATCGGTAGCAGTATGGATACCGTCGCGGTTGAAAATATGCAGCCCTCCCGTACTGGTTTGGATACGGTAGCTGGGGTCTGTAATCAAGTCGGCAAGCTCACGGATTTCACCTTCAGTATTTGGAAAAGGCGAGGTTTCATGCACCGCCATCAAACTTGGATCGATATGCTTCGGCAACGTCCCCTGCTCTTTTGCCGCCAGCATGATACGACGAGCTTTATCGGCTTCTTTAACAGCCCGACAGGCATGACGGCTGACTTCGGTGGCAAGAATATGATTTATATTAAGTTCCGAGCAAATCCCCAGCAATAAGGCATTCATACCCGCGGTATCGGCATGGGTCAATTCAGTGATATTGCCAACGCCCATCATAATTTCGATGTCGGGATGGGTTTTCCTGACCTCATGATAGCGGACGATGGATTGGGTAAAGCCGAAATGGATGGGATCGAGAATAGGGTCAACGATGAACGGCTTATTTTTACTTTGCATGATTGCAATGGCACGATTTAAAGACGCCAAATCCTCATGCTGCTCGGGAATTAAAATAGGTATGGCCGCAACTTCCTCGGCTATCCATAAGCTGCTTTCGTGCAAGCTGAGCAAATAATCCGCGCCCGCCTTCCCACCGCGCAGTAAATCGCCGTCGTTCAGTGAGTCGATACTAACGGTAAATCCGGCTTGTTTTAATGCTTTTATCGCCTCTTCCATATGGGGGAAATCGGTATTGGGCAAGCAACCGATGTCGATCACATCTGCACCGTTATCCTTATAATAGAGCGCGCGTTTAAGGATTTCGACGATGCCAATTTTAGGCGCATCCACTATTTCGGCAAAAATTTTGACGTTGTACCGACTTAAATCGTAATGATGCGCTTCCTTGCCGAAATACAACGGCAAGTCTTTCAATTCTTCCGGCCCCCTTTCTACCGTTATCTCAAGTTCGTTCGACAGCGCTTCCACATCGCCCCTGCACCGCCCCGGAATGATGATCCGGTGTGCGCCGAAGGTATCTTTTAAACGCCGTTGTATCATATCGGTCGTCATCAACGCGGCCACTTTCACGCCGAGTTGATGGACCGTATAAGAAAATTCCGGCTGCATAAGTTCCAAAATGCGGTGCAACTGTTTTTCAGCCAACTTTCCGGTAAGAAATAATATGTGTTCGCTCATGTTAAAGATGCGAGCCTTTGTTTGACTGTATCGATTAATTCGCCAACGCTCTCGACCACCGTGGTGTATTCGAATGTCCGAATTTTTTCGGTGCCTTCCAGATCGATTTTTCGCGGATAAACCATCACTTTGCCTCCTGGCGCAGTGGTTTCCATCTCCGGCGCAATATCGCAAGGATACACAATTGAAGGCACTTTGCATTTTCCCGCCTGGGAATAAAGGTTGGTCACCAGATTGTCGGCGATCCCTAAGACACATTTTGCGATCGTATTGGATGTCGCTGGCGCCATCACAAAGGTATGGTAATAACCTTTGTAAAATAATCCGACAGGCGGAGACGAAGCGGTTTTATCCCGAAATACCGAATGTTTCGCCCGCACATCGTCAAGGCTTACACCGTACATTTTCAGGACTTCCTCTCCGGCTTGACTGATATAGACATCGACATCTTCCAAGGTCAGCAAAAATTCCAGGCATTCTTCTATATAATGGCCAGAGCCGGTAATCGCCCAAGCCAAACGGGGTTTACGCATGACAACAATAAGTTAAAGTTAATTATTCCATTATACCTTAAGGCAAAGAAGGTAAGGCAGATTAGGAAATCATGATGATTTTTACCGACAGTACCAAACCGATGATAATGGGGATTTTGAATGCAACCCCGGACAGTTTTTCCGACGGCGGAAACTTTACCTCGCTGGACCTGGCATTGCGTCACGCTGAAAAAATGTTGGTCGATGGCGCGGATATCATCGACATAGGCGGCGAATCCACGCGCCCCGGTTCCGATCCGGTAAGTGCCACAGAGCAAATACGGCGCGTAATCCCCATCATTGCGGCGATCCGGAAACAATTCCCGGACCGGATAACCATCAGCATCGACACAAGTTCTGCCAAGGTTGCTGAAGCTGCATTAAATGAAGGGGCTAATCTTATCAACGATGTTACGGCAGGACAAAAAGATCCCGATATTTTGGCATTGGCCGCCAAGAAAGGGATACCTATAATTTTGATGCACAGCCAGGGTATGCCTAAAACCATGCAGGATAACCCTTATTATTCGGATGTCGTCAAAGAAGTAAGCAACTTTCTACAGTCGAGAATCGACATAGCCCTTAAGTCCGGTATCAGGAAAGACAATATCCTGATCGACCCCGGCATCGGCTTCGGGAAACGCAAACAGGATAACCTTAACTTATTGGCAAACCTCGATCAGTTTACTGGGCTAGGCCAACCCGTTCTATTGGGAACAAGCCGCAAGCGTTTTATGGGTTCTATCTGTAATGTTAGCGAACCTTCCGAACTGGTTACCGCAACTGCCGTAACCACAGCCTTAGGCGTGATGTCAGGCGTCAAACTTTTCCGGGTACATGACGTCAAGGAAAACCGGCAGGCGTTGGATGTCGCTTGGGCGATTAAACAAAACCGTTAACTCATTTTTTTCGACGTCTCAATGCATCCGGCACTTTTAAAACTGGAACAAACTTTCGGAACGTCTGTTTTAACAAAAATAAACGACCCATTTCTTGAAAACCATAAGATCGAACTGTGGATCAAACGGGACGATTTAATTCATCCCGTGATTTCCGGAAATAAATGGCGGAAACTTAAATACAATCTGGAAGATGCGTTATTGAAAGGAGCGGACACGCTCATCAGCATGGGCGGTGCTTATTCCAATCATCTCCATGCCCTAGCTTACGCCGGTAAAGCCCTTAACCTTAAAACAATCGGCATTGTCCGAGGGGAACGCCCCTCCCCTTTAACGCCCACCTCGCAAGATATGGAAAATTGGGGGATGGAACTCCGATTTATTTCGCGTTCCGAATACCGTTTACTCAGGAACTGTAAAAACTGGCAAGCGTTGCCAGGCATCGCACCTCACCAATATTGGCTGCCCGAAGGCGGCGCAAACCCGTTTGCGCTTGAGGGCGTCGGTGAAATTATCAATGAAATCGACATCCCTTACGACATTTTATGCGTCGCTTGCGGAACGGGCGCAACGTTGGCCGGTTTAGTGCGTAAAGCACCCAGGCAAAAAGCCGTATTTGGATTTGCAGTGATGAAAAAAGCCCGGTACTTGGAATCCGATGTTAAATCTCTGTTAACAATTAATTGTCATAATTTGGAAATATTTCATGACTATCATTTCGGAGGATTTGCTACACTTAATTCGAAGTTAGCCACGTTTATCGATGATTTCGAAGCGAAAACATTAATTCCGTTAGAGCCTGTTTATACTGGGAAAATGCTCTACGGAATTTATGATTTAATTGGGCAAGGCCGATTTACTCCGGGACAATGCATTATTGCTTTGCATACCGGCGGACTACAGGGGAAAAGAGGTTATTTATGATGATGCTGAGAGTACTGGAACCCGAACTCATGGAAGACGCCGGACAAGTTTTTGCTTATGCAAAGGCCGATTTTAACCGACCACACGGTGAATTTATCCGGCGCTTGAAAAATGTGGTCAAGAACCCGGCTTTCAGCGGAAAAGCTCTGGATTTAGGCTGCGGCCCCGGCGACATCAGCTGCCGTTTTGTTAAAGCTTTTCCGAGCGCCAGGGTCGATGCGATTGACGGTTCCAGGCTCATGATCGATTTCGCCTTGAATACCATCGACGCCAAAGCCCTGGCCAGATTGAATTTTATCCACGGCAAACTCCCCGATTACGGGTTGCCGAGCGATCATTACGACGTCATTTTCAGCAACAGCCTGTTACATCATTTACCGGATCCACAGGTACTCTGGCAGACTATCAAGAAATACGCCAAGCCCGGAACGCAAATAGCCGTTATGGATTTACTACGGCCAGGACGGGTTTATCTTGCCAAAACGCTGGTAGACATGTACACCGCAACCGAACCAGAAATACTTCGGCGGGATTTTTATAATTCATTACTGGCGGCATTTTCGCTCGCCGAGATCAAAAAACAACTGGCCGATGCCGACCTCCCGCTTTCTGTCGAAAAAATCAGCGACCGCCATGTTTTTATTTCAGGAGCTATTACCTAAACAAGAGGTATCTCATGACAAACCTTGAAGTGGCACCCAAACAGAAAATTGAAGCCATTGATCTTCAAACCCCCATCTTCTATATAAACCGCGAGCTCAGCGTGCTCGAATTCAATAAACGGGTATTAGCACAAGCCAAAGATGAAAATGATCAATGCACCAGCAAACACGATCATGATCTCACGGCTCAACCCTTGGCGAAAAAGG
>JBGAWU010000004.1:14153-20364 GCA_044227425.1 Methyloglobulus sp. | reverse complement strand
GACCGAAGGCCCGGATATGCCGCTCTTTAATGTCGGCGGTTATTCGGTGCGCCAAGTTGAACCGCGCAACACGCCGACGGTTATCAATGCCGTTTACAATTTCCGCAACTTTTGGGATGGCCGCGCCAACCATGTATTTAATGGCTTAGATCCTTTTGGAATGAGACGTTTCGACAACCCGGACGCAACGCCGAGTACTGAAATATACGTTAAAGGCCCGATAAAAGGCACTGTCCTTAAAAAAAGGATTGCCATATTCAATGCCAGTTTAGCTTCCCAAGCCGTCGGGCCGGCGTTAAGCGATTTCGAAATGTCATGCGGCGGTAAAACATTCGTTGAGTTAGGCGTCAAGATGCTGTCACGCATACCGCTTATTAAACAAACAGTCGATCCGACCGATAGTGTTCTCGGTCCTTACGCTAACACGGCGGGACTCGGCCTTAACCGAATTTACACCTATAAAAAATTAGTCCAAACCGCGTTTAACAATGCCTACTGGAATGTACCTGATACGCTAACCGTAGACGGTTATAAACTCATTGAAAATAACTTCTCGCTATTTTGGGGTTTGGCAATACAAGCTTATGAAGCGACCCTTGTCTCCGACGACTCAAGATTCGACCAGGCACAGGAAGACCCGATCTATGGCGCGGATATGCTTACACCGCAAGAACAGAACGGCCTGAACTTGTTTTTTAACCAAGGCAAATGTATTGCCTGCCATTTGGGTTCGGAATTTACTGCCGCTTCGGTAAACCATGTTTCAAACCCAGACAATGCGCCCGATACGGACAAATATATCGAGCGTATGTTGATGGGTGACGGGGGAATCGCACTGTATGACTCCGGCTTTTACAATATCGGTGTCCGTCCCTCCAAAGAAGACCTCGGCGTCGGCGCTAGCGACCCGTATGGTTATCCTTTGTCGTTTACCAGAAATGCAAAATTGAAAGCCAATGATCCTTTTGATTTTTCACTTGAAAATCCGAATATCTCAAGCTTATCGCCCGACCCCTTCAAGACTGATTCCAACTTGTTCGCCGCAAATATCGGCTGTATCAACTGGAATCCCGAGACAACGGCATGGGGATATATTTGCGGTATCGACCCGGTTGTTAGCGACGAGCGTGAAGCCGTCGATGGCGCCTTTAAAACCCCCAGTTTGAGAAACGTTGAGCTAACCGGCCCCTATTTTCACAACGGCGGGCAGGCAACGTTGGCGCAAGTGGTCCAATTTTACAACCGCGGAGGGGACCGTAAGGATTTATTTCCAAAAGATCCGGACTGTGGCGGCGCGTTAATGACTTACGACAATTGGGGTAATCAGGTGATTGCCGCCGACCCTGATACCGGCTTGATCGACAATTCAGGCTTTATATCACTCGACTTGGGACAAGGGCAGCTTAGTAACATAGCTCCCGATATGGCAGGAACTAAAGAATTGCTCGATACGGTTTGCAATCCGGCCCAAGCGGCTCAGGAAACCTTGAATCTAAGCAGTTCCGATGTTGAGGATATCGTCGCATTCCTGAAAACCTTGACCGACGAAAGGGTACGTTGGGAGAAAGCGCCGTTCGACCATCCGTCGTTATCTATCCCGGTTGGTCATGTCGGCAATGAAGTTAAAGTCAAATTCAGTACGCTGACTAATCAAGCGCTACAACAAACCATGTTGTTACCGGCGGTAGGTGCGGAAGGTAGGGAAATTAAAGGGTTGGCTCCCCTAGATTCTTTTGATTCTGGTTTGCAGTAAGTTCGATGCTTGGCAATTCTTTCGATGGCATTGGGTAAGAAATTTTAACCAACTCTTTTATTTTCAGATGTATACGATGTTTAAAGGGGCATCAACAGCGTGCCATTGACAATATTTTTGTTGATTATCGCTGTTAAACCGGTGAGCTATGAACGACATCTTCAGAACAAAGGATTTGAAGTAATAAGGCAATTAGTCAATAAATAAATTAGGAGCGGTCATGTTTAAAAAAATCCTGAAATCTACGGGCATTACTCGGCAAGAAAAAGCTGTAGAGCGCTACATAAACGAAGTTAGGGAAATCCAAAAAGCCGGATTAACCCGGCGGGAATTATTCAAGATGGGATTGACGGCAGGGGTTGGCGGTTTGACCGCCATAGGTGGGCGGAATTTTCTGCCTAATCTAGCCCAGGCGGATAGTTCAGGTGGAACCACAATTATCAGCCCGCCTTGTAACCTACCTTGGACAGAACCGTTACCGATACCGAAAACTCCGGTTTCCGTGAGCAATTTTCAAGGGCCAATGGCTGAGAAAGGCCAGTGCCAGGAAATACACTCGCGTTGGAATCCCGGCTATGGCGAATTAGGGGGAATAGAAGATTTTACCGAAGCCCGTACTGAAGAGCATCAACGTTGGGACGAATTGGGAGGTTTGGATGCCTGCACCAAATACGAATTGATGGCAAAGGAAATAGACTGGAATTTTTATTCATCAGCGGAATATCCTTTGTTTAATTCCAAGGTATGGACTTATGTGGATTTGAACCCTGATAGCAATGGCGACCATGCTACCGGGGTGTTACGGTTCAAAGCGCACTATGGCAAGCCAGTACTGATGCGCATGTATAACGGCTTGCCGAAAGCCGTATTAACGCCAGACGGCTTTTATAGTGGTGGTGATAACCAAGGTTTCGGTATCAACCAAATGTCCCCACATCTCCATAATGCACATAATCCGCCCGAGTCCGATGGCGGACCGTTACGGTTCTGGGATTCCGGGAAATGGTACGATTTTTGGTATCCCAATATCCGCGCCGGGTTCGCCAGTACCCATAAGAGTGGTACGGTTTATAGGGACAAAAATAATGTCGATCATCAGTGTGTAGGCAATTGGCAGGAAACCCAAAGTACACTTTGGTTTCACGATCACCGTTTCGACTTTACGGCACAAAATGTTTACAAAGGTATGGCGTCTTTCTATACCTTGTTCAGCGATGACATCAACCTTGATACCGATGACGAAACAACGGGACTCAGGCTACCTAGCGGTGAATACGATGTTCCGTTATTGTTTACCGACAAAGTATTCGATCAAACGGGGCAGATGTTTTTCGATACCTTCAATATTGAAGGTATCGTGGGCGACCAACAAACTGTCAACTTCAAGATAAAACCTTATTTGGTTGTAAAAAAACGGAAATACCGGTTCCGTTTTCTTGATGCGGGACCTTCACGGTTCTGTGAGTTTTTCTTAAGTAATGGCGCCAAATTTACCCGTATTGCGAACTGCGGAAATTTGTTGCCCAAGGCACAAATTGTTTCGAGCATCCGCCTGGGTGTCGCGGAACGCGCCGATGTCATTATCGATTTCAGCACGTACGCACCGGGTACAGTCATCTATCTGGAAAACCGTCTCGAACAGATCAGCGGGAAAGGTCCAACTGGCAAAATCTTGAAGTCCGGTAGTAATACGCAGTTACTTAAATTCATTGTCTCCGATGAAGCCGTGGTCGATAACAGCGCGCCCTTATCCGTATTGCAAACCCAGGCGATGGTGCCATTGCCCAATAAGGCCGCCAATCCGGTTAAGGTAAAACGCAGTTTTAGTTTCGATACCTCTAATGGCGCGTGGGTAGTCAACGGGGAGTTTTTCAACCCTGCCAAAATCAGCGCCTATCCGGTTGAAGGCACTGCAGAAGAGTGGACGCTGACGTCAGGCGGCGGTTGGTCGCATCCTGTGCATATCCACCATGAAGAATTCCAAATTACCAAACGGAACGGCGGCGCCCCCGCGCTTGATGACCAATCCAGGAAAGATGTGGTGCGTATAGGCCAAGCCGCGCAAGGTACGGCGGGAACCGGCTCATTGACTTTTTACATGGAGTTCCGTGATTGGTATGGCGATTACCCTATGCACTGCCACAACGTTGTGCATGAAGACCACGCCATGATGATCAGGTTCAAGATCGTGCCGCCAAACGATCCAAATGCCGGCAAATAATCAATCCAGGAGTTAAAAGAGGGAAATAGCCATGAACAAAAGAGATTTTATAAAAAACTTAACGCGCGCTACTGTGGGTGTGGCTTCGTTCGCAGCCCTACCCAACAGTGATGCGAGTCCTAAACCGGTTGCCGCCAGTAAGTCGAACCATGTATCGCGTAGTAAAACCGCATTCCCCAACGTTTCCCTGACAACTCATGAAGGGAAAGTCGTACGCTTCTATGACGACCTCATTAAAAACAAGACTGTCATGATCAACTTCATGTACGCACGTTGCGGCGATATTTGTCCCGGCATGACGGCAAATTTGAAATTGGTCCAAAAGGAGCTGGGGGGGCGGGTAGGCAAAGACATCTTTATGTATTCCATTTCCCTGGAGCCCGAACACGATACGCCCAAGGTGTTAAACGCCTATGCGGAGTTGTTTCAGGTCAAGCCAGGCTGGACGTTTTTAACGGGTAAAAAAGTCGATATTGAAAACCTTAGAAAACAGCTAGGCTTTAGCTTTTCCGACCCTGCTTTGGATAAGGATAAAACTCAACATATCGGTGTAGTGAAATTCGGCATTGAACCATTGGAGAGATGGGGGATGAGTCCGGCTTTGGGCGACCCTAAGTATATTGCCGAATATATTCGCTGGATGGAACCTAATGGCCGTCGCCCTAATTTATCAGAATTGATAGGTTAACCAGATGTATAGTGAAACAACCCTGTGTATCGATGAAATACAGCTTGCTGGTTAATTCAGGCAAGCCATTTTCGCTTCATTAACGGTAACGAAATCGACATCAACCTACAATAAATGCAAAGTATTGTTCCAATTCAACTTGTTCGATCATTTTATAGTATCGGACAGGTTGGATTTCAATAACTAAAATAATTGAATTGATACACTGCTGATCAGGCAAAACCCGCGAATAGCTCCAGGCTTGTTTGGCTTTTCCTTTACCGACTGCTATAGCAACTATTTGTTTAGTCCTATAGCAGCCTATAGCGGTATGCTAACGATTGTTTTTTTAGAACAACTGCCAATTTTATTGGGAAGCTCCTGGTTTTTCCGTAGGTTCGGCAGTCTCTTTAGGGGCTGGCGGCGCTACAGTTGCTGATGGCGGCGCGTTAGTTTGAGGCGTGGTGGCGCTGCTTGGGCTTTCCGCTTTCGGTGCGGTTGTTTCCTGTGTTGCCGGTTCGGTTGCTGTCGGTTTTCCGGCGACTTTAATCAACCAGCCTATTGTGGTGTAGCATTCCAGTACGGCGGGAATACGGGCATTGATACGGACGAATTTTCCGTTAAATTCGGGCAGTAATTTTGCCTTAACCTTGTGAAAACTATCGTTACTTTCAACAGTAAAAGGTATATCAAGGTCTTTGCCGCTTAACTTGAATTTTTTTGGGTTGCCCCAACCTGAGACAATAAAACTAAATTCGGCTTCCGGCTGCGCTTCCTTGCTGTTAGCACCTTCATACAAAGGTAAGGTAAATTCCTGAACTTTTGGATTCCTGCATCTTTCTTTGTCTTCGTCGCTGTCATAGGCAAAAGCCGTAAAACTGCACAGCATTAATGCTGTCAGTGCGCACCATTTAGTCATAGTCAATAGTCTCATCGTCCATCCATCCCGTTGTGTCTCGTTTATTGATAGATCCATACCCCAAAGTTTGCGGCAAAGATACCTCGATTATTTTTCTTTTTGTTGAATGTAGTCTTGTACAATACCAGCCTAAGCAATTTTAGCAAGAGTACTTCCATTGAGCGACCAAAATCATAACAGCCTGAATTATAAAAGTGCCGGTGTCGATATAGAAGCCGGAAATGAACTTGTTGAACGTATAAAACCTATTGCGGCACGGACGAAAACAGCGGGCGTCCTGGCTGGCTTGGGTGGATTCGGCTCCATGTTCGAGCTACCTTTAGACCGTTACCAAAATCCTATCCTGGTTTCCGGAACCGACGGCGTCGGCACCAAGCTTAAACTTGCCATTGAGTCCGGCATCCACCATACCGTTGGCATTGATCTCGTTGCGATGTGCGTTAACGACATCATCGTACAAGGCGCGGAACCCTTATTTTTCCTGGATTATTTCGCCACCGGAAAACTGGATGTGGATACCGCCGCCGCGGTGATTGAAGGTATCGGCAAAGGCTGCGAACTGGCAGGGGCAGCGCTGGTCGGCGGCGAAACCGCGGAAATGCCGGGGATGTATGCGGACGGCGAGTACGACCTGGCCGGATTTTGTGTGGG
>JBGAWU010000004.1:0-14143 GCA_044227425.1 Methyloglobulus sp. | reverse complement strand
GGGCGATAAACTTATTGGGATTGCCTCTTCCGGGCCGCATTCAAACGGTTATTCTTTAATTAGAAAAATACTGAGCCATAGCGGCGCTTCGTTAACTGATTCATTCGGTGGCAAAACTTTAGGCCAATTCCTCCTGGAACCGACACGCATTTACGTCAAATCCCTGTTATCCCTTATGAATGAAGTGCCGATCCATGCCTTGGCACATATCACAGGCGGCGGAATCACCGAAAATCTGCCGAGAGTCTTAACGAACGGCATTTCGGCAAAAATAGATCTGAGTGCGTGGGAATTTCCAGATATTTTCAAATGGTTGCAAGCTCAAGGTAATGTTTCTCAAGCCGATATGCTTACTACATTTAATTGTGGCGTGGGTATGATAGTGGTTGTTCCAGCGGAGCAGGAAAATTCTGCGCTAAGATATTTAGAAAAGTCAGGAGAACTGGCATTTTCGCTGGGCGAATTGATTAATTCTGATGGTAAAAAGGGAGTGGTTTATCTATAAAAAATTGCTATTTTGGCTTTAGTAAAAAACTATCTTCTAGCAAAGTAAGTCGAGGATGGGTTGTTTTGGATATGTTGTGTAAGAGACTGAAAATTTATTTAATTACTTTTTTGTAATTTCCACGCCCAATAAACTCAATTAATCCTTTATCCCTTAAGACTTGTAACTGTTGCCTAATTTTTTCTTTAATGTGATTATTTTTTGAATATTTTATTTTTAATTGATCTTCAAAAGTATAAATTTGATTAAGACTAAAAAAATCATTTGGAATTTTGTCGATACAATTCAATATATCTATAGCCCAGCTTCTAGAATCAATATTTGTTGACTTCAAAATTTCAGTGCTTTTCCATTTATCCCTCACCTTCTTTTTATCGACAATTTCAGAGTTTTGAATGAGGAATATCTTGCCGCTGTTAGGAATTTTTGTTAGTTCAATATTACAACCTATCCATCCAGCTCTTTTTGCAGAAACTGCTAAAGGTTTTCTCTTTTCGATAATATCCGAAATAAAAAAATGTTTAGGAATAATAAGAAAATTAATAACTTTCAGTTTATTTTTATCGTAATTTAAGAAAAAGAAATTTGGGTTGTTTGAAGAGTTTATTCTTTCCATCATTGTTGAAAACGCGCCATCAACGATTTTATTACCAATCTTGTTTCCTTTTACTTTTTAACTCATATTCTTCTAAACAATAAGAGCAGAAAAAATCGGCCACAGGCTTGTTGTTTTTAAATTCAGATAATTTAGGATTTTCACAATTAGGGCAATAAGCGTTTTCTCTAACCCAGCCTTCAGAAAGTATTCGGGCAATTTGAGAATTGCTAGAATAGTTATTCGCTTTATTTACATCAAATTTCAAATTCATTTTTGAGGGTAAATTACTGGCTTTTAGACTTAAAGATAAATGCCTCGTATCGCCGCCTAATTACTCTTTCCCATAAAACTCACTATCCCTATAAACATCATGCACATGGCGTAAAAACACCATAACGATGGACGCCATCGGAAGTGCGAGCAATATTCCCAGGAAGCCGAATAGTTGTCCGCCTGCAAGTACCGAAAAAATAACCGCAACCGGATGTAGACCGATTTTGTCGCCAACCAGTTTGGGCGTTAACACCGTGCCTTCCAGCGCTTGTCCAATCAAAAAAACAATGGCGACAGAAATCAGCGGCGTTATCTCATGGAATTGCACTAGCGCAGCAATACAAGCGGAAATAATACCAACTATAGCGCCAAGATAAGGCACAAAACTGACTAGTCCTGCGAGTATTCCGATTAATAATGCCAAATCCAATCCGACGAGCCAAAGCCCTACGCTGTAAATACAACCTAACGCCACCATCACATAGAATTGCCCCCGGAGAAAAGCCGATAATACGGAATTGACTTCTTCAGCGAGTTTTGCGGCGACCGGTGCTATTCTCCGGGGTAGCAAGTCGTATATTTTGGCGACTAAGATGTCCCAATCCCGCAATAAATAAAAAGTCACGACGGGAATCAATAGAATGTTCATCAACCAGGCGATAATTATGCTTCCCGAATGGGTAACGGAACTCATCGTGCTGGCGACAATTCCACCTGCCTTTTGCCAATGGCTGTTAACCACATTGATGAGTTCGTTTATTTCAAGCGGTTTTAAAGTCAGTTTGAATCGTTGTTCAAGCCAAGGTAAGACATCGCTATTTATTTTTGCCGCGTAAGCGGGGAGGTTATTAATTGCATCTGCAATTTGGGATTCCAGTTGCGGTACCAACATGAAAATTACGAGCACCAGTATCAATGCCATCGATGAAAAAACCACAGATACCGCTTGGGTACGGGATAAGCGGTAAGTTTCCAATCTATCCGTCAAAGGATCGCCCAAATAAGCCAAAATCGCCGATATGACGAACGGCATCAATACAGGCGATAACTGGTAGATCAACCAGCCGACAACTATCGTCAAAACCAGTAGAAACCATTTTTGTGAATCTTTCATAATGCGGGATACCCCTTCTACTTACACGTGGTAGGAAAGAAAAAAATCGATAAGCTTAAAAACGATAAATTGCTCTAGTTTGAATGTATGGAAAAATTTCTTGGGAACCGAAATTTACGGTTTAAAATGGCTAAAGGATGTTTTGGTGGCTATAAACAATACAGAGAACCCAAGCTGAAATCAAACAACAGTCTTGGGTTTAAGCTTACTTAAATATGTGGATGCCTTAAATTAACAAATGAAAAATCAGGATGTTTGTGATTTGTAATAGAGATAAAGTGCGCCGGCAATAATGATTATCAGGCAAGCGGCAATTGCACTGATCCAGATAACGCTGGTTTTTTGTTTTTTGTCGGCGATAGGCGTTTTAATGCCCGGCCCTGATTTTTCGATTTTGGCGTTGATAGCCCTAAATTTGCCGTTTTTATCTCTAACAAGTTGATATTGAATAATATCACCAGGCTCAGGGACGCGGTTGTCCTGGCCTTTGAGCGCAGATATGTGGATAAATACATCCTTGCCATCGTTATCGGGCGTAATAAAGCCAAATCCCCGATCCCCTTTCCACGTTTTTAATGTTCCTCTCAATAGCGGTTTGGTCATAAAAGTATTCTGGTAATAAGTCTGAAATATGTTGTCCAGGACTGTGGCTCAACAATTTGGCTAAGCCTGGAAAACCATTTTAAATCCGAAAACAAAGCATAGCGTTATTTGCTTTTAAACAATATGCTGCTTAGGCGTTTTAACCTAAATTTATGAGCCGTCAATATCGACCAATGCCCATGCAGGCAACCGTGTTGTTTAAATTTATGGTGAAACCAGGATGGATTTTGGAGAAAGCAGTGAAACAAATCAGGAGGAAGCCTGATTACCCTTTGTAACGGGTAACCAGGCTGATAAGGATGATGCGTTATTTTCTTTGAATAATGACTTTGTCGTCGATAATCAACTCGGAAATACCGCCTTTGAGTGATTTGATCGTACAACTGGCGGTTTTAAATCCCCCTTTAGCGCTATTTTCGCCTATCCATTTCATGGTAATAAAAGTTTCTTTGTCGCTTTCGGTAGATGAAGGGAAATAGACTTGTTCGCCGGTCTTTTCCTTAATCGCTTGCGGGCATTGCTCGTTGGCCATCGTCTGTAAATTGAACACATTCCTAACCATTGCGGAAGATTCTTTTTGCTCGGTCGATTGCTGCTTGTTGAGCCCTACCATGACAAAGCCCACAGCGATAGCACCGATAACAGCAATCATTAACTTGGCCGATTCCGACATTTTTTCTTCTGGTAAATTTTCGTCTGACATTTTTATACCCCTGGTGATTGTTAAAAACGATTGTGTAGCAGTACGCATTAAAGTGTATTCGAATTACCAAGCGCCAGCAATTACAGTTGTCTACTTAATTGATTTAGGTCAATGTTTTGCAAACTATATAATTCTAAAACTCAATGCCTTGTTCGGCTAAAATGCCGTCTTCAAACGCGTGTTTAATTTTGGTCATTTCCGTCACTGTATTCGAAATTTCAATGACTTCTTGCGGCGCATTACGTCCGGTCAGGATTAAATGCAGCCAGCTCGGTTTGTGGTTGAGAATGAAATCGGCAATTTCATGTCCCGAAATCCAATTGTAGCCACAACAATAATTGATTTCATCAAGGACAACGACATCGAATTCCCCGGATAAAATCTTTTGTTTGCTGAATTCCCAGATGTCGCGGCTGGTCTGTATATCTTGCTCAGGATTTTTAGTGTCCCAAGTGAAGCCGTCGCCTAGCGCGTGCCATTCGATATTATCGAAATGCGTCGCGGCTTTTTGTTCGCCCGTTTGCCATTGGCCTTTAATAAACTGGATAACGCAGACTTTCATCCCCCAACCGGCGGCACGAAACACCATGCCCAAGGCGCTGGACGACTTCCCTTTCCCTTCGCCGGTGTTGACCAAAACCAGCCCACGCCGCCTTTCTCTTGATTTCATGGTGATGAACTCCTGACATTTTCTAAATTGGAGAGTGTTACATGGCGCTTAATGAAGTCAATACCGGGCGCGAAGTTAATTTCAGCATACACGAAAAGGCTTTTTATCTCGCCCCATATTGCTACAATGCGCTTTTCCAAAAATTGATTGAAAAAAGTCATGGATGTAATTAAACGTATCGCCGAAGAACTATCGGTTAACGCCAAACAAATTCAAGCTGCCGTTTTACTGCTAGACGAAGGTGCCACTGTACCTTTTATCGCCCGTTACCGAAAAGAAGCCACCGGCGGTCTTGACGATACCCAGCTTCGGACGCTGGAAGAACGCCTGATTTATTTGCGTGAACTTAACGACCGCAGGAATACCATCCTGGACAGTATCCGTTCCCAAGAAAAGCTAACGCCAGAATTGGAAGCCGCCATCCTTGCCGCCGATACCAAGACCTTATTGGAAGACCTTTATCTGCCATATAAACCTAAACGGCGTACCAAAGCCCAGATTGCCAGGGAAGCCGGTCTTGAACCTTTGGCCGATACCATAATGTCGGACCGTACAGCCATTCCCGAGCAAATCGCTGTCAGCTATATCAATGCCGAACTCGGCGTCCCGGATGTTGCCAACGCTTTGGAAGGCGCCCGCCAGATTATTATGGAACGCCTGTCGGAAGATGCGGAATTGTTGGCCGAACTTAGGGAATTGGTCTGGCAACGCGGATTAATTCACGCCACTGTGAATTCCGGCAAGGAGCAGGAAGGCATTAAATTCAAAGATTATTTCGATTATCAGGAAGCGGTCAACAAAATTCCGTCGCACCGGGCGCTCGCGTTATTCCGTGGCCGAAACGAAAATATTTTATCTCTCAATTTGTTGCCTGAAGCGGATGAAAAGGAAGGCCACGACCGTTGTATTCGGCTTGTCGCCAATCGGTTGCAAATTGAAGACAGCCGTAAACCTGCCGATGCTTGGTTATCGGAAACAGCCCGGTTTGCTTGGAAAATTAAGTTATTTACGCGTATTGACCTCGACCTAAAACTGCGTTTACGGGAAGCCGCGGAGCAGGAAGCTATCCATGTGTTTTCCAGCAACCTTAAAGACCTGCTGTTAGCGGCGCCAGCCGGCGCGAAGGCAACTATGGGACTTGATCCGGGAATCCGTACCGGTGTCAAGGTTGCCGTTGTCGATTCCACTGGCAAATTATTGGCAACCGAAACCATCTACCCTCATCAACCGCGAAATCAATGGGATGAATCGATAGCCGTGTTGGCGCGGTTGATCCAACAGCACAATGTCTATTTGGTGAGTATTGGTAACGGTACGGCTTCGCGGGAAACCGATCAATTAGTTGCCGATTTAATGAAGCGGCACTCTGCCTTTAATATCCGAAAAATAACGGTCTCCGAAGCCGGTGCATCGGTGTATTCTGCTTCCGAACTGGCGGCGAAGGAATTTCCCAATCTGGACGTGTCCTTGCGAGGCGCGGTTTCCATCGCCAGACGTTTGCAAGATCCGTTGGCGGAACTCGTCAAAATCGACCCGAAAGCCATCGGCGTCGGCCAGTATCAGCATGATGTCAACCAAACCCAGTTGGCGCGTGGGCTTGATAATGTCGTCGAGGATTGCGTGAATGCCGTTGGGGTGGATGTCAACATGGCGTCAGTTTCCTTGCTGAAACGTGTATCGGGACTTACGCCGAGCCTTAGCGAAAATATTGTGTCATTCCGCAACCAAAATGGCGCATTTACCGACCGCAAACAACTTAAGAAAGTCCCCCGTTTAGGCGAGAAAGCTTATGAACAGGCAGCCGGATTCTTACGCATAACCAACGGCGATAATCCTTTGGATGCGTCTTCGGTCCATCCCGAAGCCTACCCTGTGGTCGAAGCTATTTTGAAAGATACGGGTAAATCCATCCGGGATTTGATAGGGCAATCCCAGATCATCCGTAATCTCGATCCGGTCAAATTTACCAGTGACTCGTTCGGTTTGCCTACCGTTACCGATATTCTGCGGGAACTGGAAAAACCGGGGCGCGATCCCAGGCCGGAATTCAAAAGCGTTGAGTACAAATCCGGCGTCGAAAAAATCACCGACCTTGAACCCGGAATGCGGTTGAATGGCGTAGTCACCAACGTGGCTAATTTCGGCGCCTTTGTCGATATTGGGGTGCATCAGGACGGCTTGGTGCATATTTCGCATCTATCGGATACCTTTATTAAAGATCCTCGGGATGCCGTCAGGACCGGCGATTTGGTTAGCGTCCGGGTGCTTGAAGTGGATGTTGCGCGGCAGCGGATTTCGTTATCGATGAAGTCTAGCATTGATCCGCAGGATGTTAAGCCGGCAAATGAACGGACAACGCCAAAAACGGTCAATAAAGCTAAGCAACAACCTCAGCAACCGACCCAAAGCTCAATGGCAAATGCCTTTGCCAAAGCATTGAAAAGGTAAATATTAAAAGCTCTGCTATACTTAGCGCCTAAACTTAAACTGATTTACAGGACTCGACATGACTTCAATCAGACAACTCTCTTTAATTCCACTGTCCTTGGCCTTGTTTTTAGCGCAACTGCCAGTGTTTGCGGCAGATTATTACGAGCAACAGCAACAAAACGAGCAGTTGCTGAAACGTCAAGTCGAGCTGCAAAAAAAGATGGAACATGACCGTTATGTCAGGCAAGTGGGCGACAAAGCGTTGCTCGGCGCAACGAATCTTGTTTCCGCACCGCTGGAAATACCTAAAAACATCGTCAATGTCTACAATTATCCTGAAAATTATAAAGACGCTAACTTGATCTACGGTGTTGTGGGCGGCGTTATCCGGGGTACTTTCGATGCTGCGGGACGCATTTTTACCGGCGCTTTCGATTTAGTGACCGCGCCGCTCCCAACCAAACCGGTGATTCAACCGAAATATATCTGGGACGATTTCGATAAAACAAACTCATACGGTCAGATTTTCCGACTTAACGACAACCCTAAAATAGAGCCTTATATTGCGCCGCCCGCCCGCCCGGTTGCGGCAGTGGAATCAGCGCCGATTGATGACCATGTCGAAGACTATTCGCAACAAACCAATCAAAATCTGGATACGATGTTCAAAGATAAAATGCTGAAATAGCTTCGAATGCGAAGAGATTGAGTTACCTCATTTGAATGTTTTGTGCTGGAAAAAATGGAACTAACCGTTTTTCCAGCACGAAACCGCAATACCAAATATGTCCCCTTTAATTAGATCGTATAGTGGCCATAATGGTGCTGATAATCGGCCAGCGCCCGTCTAATCACTTCATGCGCTTCATCCCGCCCGTAGACGTGGGTAATTTCGCAAACAGCGTTATCGCTAGGCAAATGCTTGTAGGTTAGGAAATAATGCTTCAGCCGGTTGATATACGATGCCGGGCAATCTGAAACATCGCTCCACTGCCGGTAAAACTCATCGCCTTTCATTACCGCGATTATTTTATCGTCAGCTTCGCCGTCATCTATCATGCGAAATCCGCCGATAGGCACGGCCTGTAACAGAATATCGCCGTGCGTGACGCTACGTTCGCTCAATACGCAGATATCGAGCGGATCGTTGTCGCCTATTAACCCTCGCTTGCCGGACTTCATTTCCGCATATTCGGCGACTATTTCTGCGCAGTAGGTCTGCGGGATGAAACCGTACAGCGTTGGGATCATGTTGGAGAATTTTTGTGGACGGTCAATCTTGAGATAGCCGCTAAGTTTATCGACTTCATATTTAATCGTGTCCGAAGGGACGATTTCAATGAATGCCGTCACTATCCGGGGTAAATCGTCGCCCGGCTCAATACCGTGCCAGGGATGGGCTTTGTGTCTCATACTCATTAAATTGCGTTGATGGGTTTGGTGAAGATTGGGTTAAAAAATTAATAAACGAAATTGAGTTTTCGATATTAAACCGATATTTCGGCTTTGATAGGGCTGTGGCATTGGTAGTTAACCATTTCAAAATCATCGTAACGGTAATCGAAAATAGATGCCGGTTTGCGCTTGATTTCCAAGGTAGGCAGCGGGAAAGGCTGCCGGACCAACTGTAAATTTGCCTGTTCTAAGTGGTTTAAATAAAGATGGATATCGCCGCCCGTCCAAATAAAATCGCCCACGGCTAAACCGGTTTGTTGGGCGACCATGTGCGTCAATAAGGCATAACTGGCAATGTTGAAGGGTACGCCCAAAAAGGTGTCGCAACTGCGTTGGTACATCTGGCAAGACAATTTTCCGTCCGCCACATAAAATTGGAACAACGTATGGCAAGGCGCGAGCGCCATTTTGCCGTTGGCAACGTTTTGCTGCGGGCTGACGTTTTCATCCGACAGGTCGGCAACGTTCCAGGCGGACACAATCATGCGGCGGCTGTTTGGCGTTCGCTTCAGTTGTTGGATAACTTGCGTTATCTGATCGATGTGCCTGCCATCCGGCGTTGGCCAGGAACGCCATTGATAACCGTAAATCGGTCCCAATTCGCCGTTTTTATCCGCCCATTCGTCCCAAATGCTGACGTTGTTCTTCGTTAAATACGAGATATTGGTTGCGCCGTTCAAAAACCAGAGCAATTCATGGATGATGGATTTTAAATGAATTTTTTTGGTGGTAACCAGCGGGAAACCATCCGCCAGGTTAAAGCGCATCTGGTGTCCGAAAATGGAGCGCGTACCGCTACCGGTACGGTCACCTTTTAAATGACCTTCTTTAAGAATGAGTTCAAGTAAATTCAGGTATGCTTTCATGCCGCTTTTTTATATGCCCAATACAACATGCCAGCGCCGATTAATATCATGGGGGTTGATAAAATTTGTCCCATCGTTACCCAATTTAGCGCCAAATAGCCGAGGTGCGCATCAGGCATCCGGAAGAATTCAACAAAAAACCGGAAACAGCCGTAACAAAACAACGCTAAACCGGTTGGCGCCATGGTTGGCCTCGGTTTGCTCGTATAAATCCAAAGGATGATGAACAACACCAAGCCTTCTAGGAAAGCTTCGTAAAGTTGGGAAGGGTGCCGCGCCAGCGGGCCACCGTTGGGAAAAACCATCGCCCAGGGTACATCCGTCGGTCTGCCCCATAGCTCCGAATTAATGAAGTTGCCAAGCCGCCCTGCACCCAACCCTATCGGACATAGCGGCGCAATGATGTCGGTCAGTTGCAGCATTGTGCAGTTTTGTTTTTTACTGAACAGCCACATAGCAACAAAAACGCCCAACATGCCGCCGTGAAACGACATGCCGCCTTGCCATATTTTGAACAGGATGAGCGGATTTTTCAGGAATTCCCCGAAATTGTAAAATAAAATATATCCTAATCTGCCGCCCAAAATGACGCCCATTGCACCATAAGTGACCAAATCCTCAACCGCTTTCGGTTTGATCGGCGACCAAGGCATTTGGGCCCGATACTGGCCTAAAAGCCACACACCGGCAAAGCCTACCAAGTACATCAAGCCGTACCAATGGACTTTCAGCGGCCCGATGGCAACTAAAACGGGGTCGATTTGAGGATATGTCAACATAAGGAAGTCTAAAAGGGTGATGTGAACAAACTGGAGCAATAATTATACCTTATAAGGCAGGGAAAACTTTTAACTCGCGCTTAAACTCGCCAAGATGCAATGCGGGTAACTTAAGTCCGTAAAGGCTGAGAGTGTCATTCCGAAAGGGCAACGCGACTGAGAAACCCTGTGCGTTGCAAATTTCTCCTCTTTCGTCTGCATTTAGGGCTGGTCACAGTTGAAAGAAGGCATTCTTCCTAAACAAAACAACAGTGCGTCAAGGCGGGTATCCTCGCATACCTGGAACGAATGCGAAAGAACGGATGTTTATGATGGTAAGCAGGCCAAGCGGTCGCCGATTAATTTACCTTGCTTGCAAGCCGCTCCATTAAAGCATGCACCGCTTCCTCAATTTGGGGGATCGCCTGGATGGGTGGGGCAAAGTCGATGTCATGGACATGCCAATATTCCACGAGGTCAACCCAGCCGGGGAATTTACGTGACATCAAGGGGTGATGTTCGGCATGTTTCAAAGCGATGATATGATGGGAAGAGGATAAGTCTACCTCGGTCAATGCAATTGGTGGCCTGATTTTACCGTTTAGCGGAATGCCCCTTGCGCTTAAGGCATTCAGTGTTGCAGGTGAAATCGGCCCGGCACCGTCCCCGACCAATTCAATCGCAAGCCCGCGCGAAAATGCGTGCCAAGGAATTCGATATTCAGGCGCATGATGATTGAATAAATGTTCGGCAAAACGGCTGCGGTAGTAGTTGCCGGTGCAAAGAAATAGGATTTGGGAATGGTTGCTGGTCATCTGTCCAATGCCCTGATAATGGGCTTTTCCTTTAAGTTATTGGGGGCTGCCTGTCCTAGCGAGGTTTTCAAACGAAGCAGGCTACCTTGGTTGACCCGGATAAAACCGCGGCTTGGCCTATCGATATCGAGGATTGCAGTGAGCACGAGCGTAATCAGCAGTACAAAGGTCGTATTGGCAATCCATTGGCGTCGCTTACTTAAGCCACAACCGTAACCGATAAAACCCAATGCGACAACGGAAAACCCAATCAATAAAAAAATTACGGTTTCCGGAACATGGTTATTCACGGCTGCTTGGCGTTTCTCGTGGTTATCGATCACATCGTTCAACGACTGGATGAACAAACCTATCGGCACCGAGCGGGGATCTTGCGCTGCCGCGGCGACAGCCAGCACCCAAAGTTGGCTTTCAAGGTTTGATGCTGCCGTATTGGCTGCTGCAAGCGCGCTATCATCGATACCCGCATTGCTGAAATCCAGGCGGGCTGCAACATAAGCAGCCAGTAAATCCGCTGCTTCTTTGGCTTGAAGGGGAGGTAAAAACTGGGTGCGTAAATAAGTTGTTCCGATAGCATTCGCTTCTTCCAAGACAAGCGCTTTGCGTAAATTGAAACGATCAACCGCCATTGAAATAGTAAAGCCGAGCAATAAGGCAAGAAGGCCGAGAATAGCGCCTTGCAGTGAACTGATATGGCTTTTCCCTGGATCATGGTTTCTGTCCAGGTGACTCCGGCCCAAGCGGAAACCAGCTTCAAAAGTAATCAGAAAGGTCGTTAAAAGTCCTAATAAAATCACAAATTCGCTGATTTTCCAAAGCATCGGTTATGCTCCTCTTTGCTGTAAAATAAGCCAGGCTATGCGGCAAGTTTTATAGGATCCCGACACATGAATAACGGTTGCCGAGAGCACAGGAATTCAGATCAGTGTTCAAATTGCGTATAAAAACAATTAAGGGGAAAGGGCACTGTGACCCATTTATTGTTTCTGAAGGCCGGTAGGACATTTTAATCAACCAATTCAACAACCCGCCTGACTTGCGCACTTCACACACATGCTGGAATAAGGCACGGCTTCAAGGCGTTCTTTTTTGATGGGTTCGCCGCAGAGTTCGCAAATGCCGTATTCGCCTCTGTCGATGCGGGAGATGGCCTGTTTTACCCGCTCGCGTTCCATCCGGGCGGCATTGCCCAGATAATCCAACACTTCGTCGTTTTCCGATTGCGTTGCCATTTCTTCGAAGTCTTTCTCTAACGGTACGTTTTCATGTTTGATGTCGGCAGTGATCTTAGTAAGCCGGTCGTCTAATTCCTCTAGCATTTCAATCAGATGGCTACGGACATCCTCATATTCTTTCATGGTGCAACTCCTACTTTAACAATGCCCGATATAATAGGGCTTTCATCTATACTATGGGCAAATATTCATAACGCAAACATCCTATCATAACTATGCAAAATGACATCCAGCGACTGCTTAAAGTTGCAAACGACGTTATCCTCGGCAAAGAAAGGCAAATTCGTCTGGCGGTGTGCTGCCTACTGGCACGGGGGCATTTATTAATCGAAGACATCCCCGGCGTTGGCAAAACCACGATGGCGCATACTTTGGCTAAATTATTGGGGATGAATTACCAACGCATTCAGTTTACTAGCGATATTTTGCCTGCCGACATTATCGGGGCCTCGGTGTTCGATGCCAAAAAACACGAGTTTAAATTCCATCCGGGGCCGATTTTTAACCAGATGGTACTGGCTGATGAAATCAACCGTTCGACACCCAAAGCGCAAAGCGCCTTGCTGGAAGCAATGGAAGAGCATCAAGTCACCGTGGAAGGCGTTACTTACCCACTACCTGAACCCTTTTTCGTAATTGCGACTCAAAATCCCTCGCACCAAATAGGCACATTTCCACTGCCGGAGTCGCAACTCGACCGTTTTTTGATGAGGATTGAATTAGGTTATCCCAGTCCGCAATATGAGCGCCAATTGTTGATTGGCCAAAACCGGCATCATCTGATCCAGACTTTGACGGAACAAATTTCGCCGCAACAATTGCAGACTTTGCAGGACGCCGTTACGGGTGTACATGTGTCCAGCGCCTTGCTGGATTACTGCCAAGCCATCATTAGCTTTACCCGCGAATCACCCGAGTACCATTGCGGTTTGTCGCCCAGGGCGGGATTGGCCTTACTGACCGCAGCCAAAGCGTGGACGTACATGGACAACCGCGATGCTGTTATCCCTGAGGATTTACAAGCCGTACTGCCTTCGGTGGCCGGACACCGGTTACGGTCAGGCAATAATGATTCGGCCGCCATTGTTGCACCAATCTTGGCCAAGGTTGCC
This sequence comes from Methyloglobulus sp., assembly GCA_044227425.1. GTDB lineage: Bacteria > Pseudomonadota > Gammaproteobacteria > Methylococcales > Methylomonadaceae > Methyloglobulus. Next base: position 1,006 of record JBGAWU010000004.1, on the reverse strand, counting down.
GTGCATTGAAAGCTTCAGCCTTAAAGGAGCGTTTCGGCCTAGACCGATTTTTTCTGGGTGAAAAAAGAGTGGACAGCCGGCCGTTAACCCTAAACCAACGCAGGATATATATTATTCCAACGAAGCGCGGCTTGGGTTTTAGCCTGTTGATCCTGTTACTGGCACTGATTGCGTTTGTTTACAACAACAACCTGGCTTATATGCTGGCATTTTTATTGGCCAGTATTTTTTTTATCACCATTTTGCATACCTACAACACCATGGCTGGATTGACAGTCCAGGAAGGCCAGACAACATCCGTGTTTGCTGGCGAGGCGGCGGGTTTCGGCGTCCATATCGATAATCCCACTTCGGTTGAACGCCAGCATGTGCAAATCAAAATGAAGGCAACTGAACATTTCAGCATGAAACCGCATAGCAAGGCGCATCTGACCTTGTACGACCTAACCCATAAACGCGGCTGGCATCCAGCGGGAACCGTAACCGTCTTCAGTACGTACCCTATGGGGTTATTCCGCGCCTGGTCGCCGATACGGTTTAATTCAAAAGCCTTGGTTTATCCAAAGCCGTCAAATCTGGAAATTCCATTTCCGGAAACGGGTACCACTAAAAATCAGCAAGGGCGGTTTAAAAAAGGCGGTGACGAATTTTACGGCCTGCAAAGCTATCAGGCGGGCGACCCAATCAGGCACATTCATTGGAAAGCGTATGCCAAAGGCTTGGGTTTATACAGCAAACAATACGGTGGGGAAAGTTCAGCCGAAATCTGGTTGGACTTTGGGCATGCGCCAGGGCAATCGCTTGAGGAACGATTGAGCCACTTATGCCGCTGGGTGGTCGATGCGGAACAGTTGGGGTTAACTTATGGATTTGTGTTGTCGGGGCTGCGGCTGGAACCCGCAAATGGTCCGGCCCATTACCGAAAATGCCTGGAAGCATTGGCTTTGTTTAATTTATGAAACCTCTGTTTCTATCTTTGAACCAATGCTATTGCGATGCCTGCTTT
>JBGAWU010000049.1:0-10293 GCA_044227425.1 Methyloglobulus sp. | reverse complement strand
AATCGGCAAGATTGTGGGTTGTTCTAGGGAAATGGTCGGCCGGGTATTGAAAGAAATGGAAGACAAGGGGCTTATTTCTGCGCACGGCAAAACAATTGTGGTATTCGGCACCCGCTGAATAATTGTCGCCACGTTAACCATTACACCGCGGTTACCTGAAGGCGATAGCATCCTCGCAACAGACGGTTTCGCCGTGGTGGCCCATACGAAATTGCCTTTATGGGATCAGGCAGCCTTAAGGGTTGCCTGCAAGGCTAGGTTTAATTATTCCGCTAGAACTATCGCGTTGTAAAAGTTGTCACCTACCATTCATTTAAACGCTTATTCCCAACCCAATTGGGTTTTAACATCAAAACCCGACGCAAACCCAAAAAACGGCGACTAACAACACGGCAATTGAGATTTCTTCCCACTGATGCCGGATGGGATAACCGTCTTCTTGCATAATAATTTCGATACGGTTCGTCACTTGGTCGCGCATATGTACATTTCTATTTAACATGAGATGGCTCCTAATGTTTATTGGAATAACTACGCATTTGCCCTACCAATACGCCTTGGATTTCCACCTGCTCTGGACTATAGTGCATGGCTTCCATTTTGGCGTTGGCGGGAATAAGTAAGACTTCATGGGGATATTGTTCGATATATTTCAAGGTTGCTTCAATCTTGTTAATCAGGGCAACCACTATTTCGCCATTACGCGCATAACTGCGCTGCTCGATAACAACCCAGTCGCCGTCGTAAATACCGGCTTCGATCATGGAGTCGCCGCTGACTTTCAGCACATAACACGGTTTTTGCGTCCTTAACTGGTCGGGAATCGCCATATAGGTAATTGTTTCGACTGCCTCGATAGGCCGTCCGGCGGCGATAGTTCCGACATAAGGCACACTGCTTTCACTCTCCGAGCCGACAACCAATTCTTTTGCATAATCGGTCAAGCGGATGCCGCGTTGCTTGCGCTCCGGCGCTTCAATCAATTTTGCTTCGATTAAGGCTTTGATATGGGCGTGGAGCGAACCGCGCGATTTAACGCCAAGGCCGGCGCAAAGTTCTTCCAGTGTGGGTGGATGACGGAAATTTCCCTGGTTTTGGAGTAAATAATCGAAAATTTCTTGTTGCTTACGGGTCAGGATAATTTTCATAATGTTCTCGTTTTGTTTTGAATCAACTATAGTACAAGAACAAAAACAAAACAATAGAAGAACAAATATTTTTTAATAGGATTAGTTAGTTCTGCTAACTATCTAATGTAAACCTGCACATTCGATTTTTGCTGCCTTCCGTAAGAAATTTTAAAACCTATTCAAGAGTTTTCAGATTGGCCTTAAGCAAAGCGGCTTTCTACAGTTGCTTTCCTTTAGAAGTTTCATCCCTTTGTTGGACCCCTTGCCATCGCATATCTTCCTATCCGGTTTCAGTGCTTTTCCGACCTGGTTAAGTCATTAAATTGAAACAAAAAAGTCACGCATTTGTAATAACGGGTAAGTAATATCCTACGAGGATGCTGCTGTACCCTAACGTTGTACATCCGATTACACGCCAATAATTATTATCACTATTCGGAGTTTAGTATGAAATTGAAAGTTCTCTCCATAGCCATTTCTTCAGTGTTAGCAGCTTCCGCTGCCAATGCCGTTGAATTGGCGGATCTTGACTTCGGCCAAAGGACCGAATTGCAAGCAAAATTACAAGTCGGCAAATGGTTCGGCTTAAAAGGCACCTTGGGCGAATCGTCGCTTATCCAAGCCCCTGCGACAGCAGCCGGTTGCGACTTAATCAGCGTCGCCGCTGGCTTGAAATGTAATGTCGTCAGCGAAAAGCCTAATCTGGGTGTTGCTATCGACATGATGGTGCTTTGGCCTAACAACACCGCTCCTACACATATCATTGCTTGTAACGAGCAAGTCGGACCAACCGGTGCCGGTAGCGTACAACGCATAAATCTCAGCACTGGCGTTGCGGAAAACATTATTGCCTCCGGCTTGACCAGTTGTGATCCAGCGGAAATCACGCCATGGGGTACTGTGATTATCGGCGAAGAAAACGGCAGTAACGGCCGTATGTTCGAAATCTTAGATCCGCTGACAACTACTAACGTTGTCGTTTCCGGTTCGGGCGCTACCACCAGCACTACTGACAACGACCATGTCCGTTACATAGCCCCATTGGGTCAACTGTCTTTTGAAGGCATCTCTGTATTACCAAACGGCGTAACCTACTATCAGGACGAAAGCCGTCCAGGTAGCGGTAACGGTGGCGGCGGCTATTTTAAATTCATTCCGAATGTCCTGTGGGATGGTGGCGCGCCTATTACTAGCCTTGACAGTTCACCGCTGGTCAATGGCGGACGCGTTTTTGCATTGCGTTTAGGCAAAAATAACAACAACACCGATTTCGGCCAAGGCAATAACGCAGGCCGTGGTGTTTGGGTTGAAGTCACTGACGGCAAGTACAACGCACCTTTAACCACCACCGGTGTAGATCGTATTAACTTACGCGCCGCAGCACTTACATTGAAAGCCACCACCGGCTATCGTCCAGAAGACCAAGATATTGACCAAGGCGCCGCTGCAGCTGGCAACGTCCGAGTCTGCGGCACTAACACTGGGCAAGATTCATCGGCAACCGCGCCTAACGGTGACAATAACTTCGGTACGACTTTTTGCATTACCGACGGCAGCATCGCGGATGCCGCTGTTATCAATACAACAACCCAAACTGTCGGTGGCATCCCTTACGACATTAATACAGGCGCTGGCACAACCATTCCAGAATATCAAACACTGGTAGAACATTTCCTCGACTTCGGTATGCCGGACAACGTTGCTTATCAACCAGGCCGCGGCAATTGGATTATCAACGAAGATGGAGACGGCGCAACTTACACGCCAGCCCGTAACAATGACATCTGGGATTGTTTGGATGACGGCGCAGACCAAAACCTATTGTCAGACGCTTGTGTTAAAGTCGCTACGCTGAACGACTTAACAGCAGAAACTACCGGTGGCGTTTTCAACGCAACAGGCAAAGACTACTATGTTAGCATCCAACACAATATCACCGGCCACGGCGTGATTGTGAAATTGACCGGCTGGAGATAATCCTGACCAAAAGGCTATTTTATAAGTAGTTGACCTAAAAGGCGCATCTCATTAAGGGATGCGCCTTTTTTATTTATGCTGTTATGGAAACCTTCAATTCCCTCAATGCTTTGGGAATTTCTAAAAAGGAATATCCAAGTATTTTGTTTTTTGAATTCGGCAATTTTCACTAAGCCGGCATTGCGGACACGTTAAAAGCCACGGCGATGCGGTCACCTTCGCCCGTATAAGCATGGACATGATGGTAAAGCCAGCTTGGAAACAAGACCATCAACCCATTTTCCGCATCGATCCTAACCGGGCGCCCGAAAGGGGAGCCTGGCATCGCCACCATCTCCACAAACGGCCTAGGATCTAGCAGCTCAAGGACGCCGCTTAACGGGTTCGTCCTATCGGGAGATCCGGCATTAACATAATAGACCCCCGACCATACGCTTTCAGGATGGTTGTGGACCGTGTTGTAATTACCCTTACGCAAGACATTAGCCCATGCGTTGATTTTGAGGCGCCCAAAAAAACCTTGATCACCCGCAGTTGCTCCGATGACTTGCTCGAGTGCATCCTTGATCTCGTTCTCCAACAGTTTAATCCCATCCCTTTGCCAGTCGAGCAAATCCGGTTCGGAACGCCATCCGCCGATATTGCTGCGCCGTGTACTGGCATGGTTCTTTTCTACTGTTAATATAGCTTTTGTAACCCCCTCATTCAAAGCTTCGGAATTTATTACCCGATAAGTGATGATTGGGGTTGAAAACATCCTGCTGATGCGGATTTCCGGCTTTTCCGATGAATTTGTCATAGTGTCCGATAACGCCCGATTTTCTTATCCAGATCGATTTAACATCAAGTGCAATTTAGTTGGCTGCGTACTGTAATACACTACGTCAGTCTAACTGCCGTTTTTGACAAGATTGTGACGGTAGGAAACATGGTAAAAACTCCTGGATATTTCATAAAACATATTCATAAGTGCTTGACTGATCTTGCCAAAGCGGAAATAGCGCTTAAACAGGTTAGACTATGATGAATCCTGCCATTTCGGAGGATCGGAATACACGTCGCTGACAAGCGACTCTTTACCTTAAGGCCAAACAATGGGACGGCGGATTGGGTGCTTAATGAAAGAGGCGGGATTGACCTGTAAAACCGAGCGCCGGTTTAAAATCACCACGGATTCCCGGAATGATTCGCCGATTGCACCCAACCACTTGGATCGTCAATTTTCGGTTGAGTGGGTCAACCAGGTTTATGTCGGTGACATCACGTATATACCTACCGGACTAGAAGCGTCCGGTTTAATTCAATCATTTCAGGATGGCGTGACAAGCCTTAACCCTACAACGAGATACTCGCTACTTGTTCTCTAAATTTTTAGATGAGTCGAAAAAAGCGTTCCTCAGGGTGCTTAGAAATTCATCGGCGGTTACATAGCCGATGATTCGATAGCCTGAAAGCTCGTTTAGATCAGGGCTAAAAAACAAAATGGCGGGCGGGCCGATCAGGTTGAAGTGTTTTAATAAGGCTTTATCCGCCTCAGTATGTTGGGTAACGTCGGCTTGTATGAGCACGGTATCGGCTAAGGCTTGGTGAACCGACGGCTCGGTAAAGGTGTTGTGCTTTAACTCCACGCAGGAGGTACACCAATCGGCATAGAAATCCAGTATGGCCGGTTTGTGGAGACGGCGAGCCGTGTCGAGTTGCGCTTCTAATTCCGCAACGCTACTTACCTTATTAAAGGTTAAGGTCGGTTGCAGGCTTGCTTCGCAGGCTTCTACAGCAGAGCATACGAGAGCGGGAATTTCTTTGGAAAAATGACCGGAGAACCCAAGCCATAATAGGCAGCCGTAAAGTATTCCGGTGAATCCGGCGAGCCGCCAACGGCGTTTTCGCAGCAATAGGAAGATGGGCAAGGTGGCGAGTAGCAGCCATAAGCTTAAGGTAGCGGCTGGCGTGAGTATGCGGCTCAACAATCCAATGGCTACGGCCAATAACCCTAAGCCGAAGAATGCCTTGACGGCTTCCATCCACGCACCTGCTGTCGGTAACAACTTACCGGCAAAGGTACCAACGAAAAGCAGTGGTATTCCCATACCGCAGCCAAGCGAAAATAAGGCTGCGCCGCCCAGGACGGCATCGCCGGTTTGCCCGATGTACAGCAAGGTGCCGGCCAGCGGTGCGGTAACGCATGGCCCAATGATCAACGCCGAAAATATCCCCATGACGCCTGCGCCCCAAAAACTGCCGCCTCGCTGATTTGAGCTGGCTGCCACGAGTTTGGTTTGCAGAAACGCGGGCATTTGCAATTCAAACAGGCCGAACATTGGCATCGCCAGTAGGACAAAGAGTCCGCTAAAGCTTGCGATGACCCAAGGCGTTTGCAGGAAAGCTTGCAGGTTACTACCGAACAAGCCGGCGATGACGCCGAATACGGTGTAAGTCAACGCCGAGGCCAAGACATAACAGAAGGATAACAAAAAGGCTTTTCTTGAATTGATCTGCCCACCTTGTCCGGCAATGATGCCCGAGATAATCGGAAGCATCGGAAATACACACGGCGTAAACGCCAACAACAATCCGAAGCCGAAAAAGCTCAGGATCACAAACCAAGTCGGTTTATTGTTTAATGTGAGCAGGATTTCGTCTTGTTCGGAGGTGTATGCCGTTCCATTCTTCGGCTGTGCCGGTCCGTTGCTTTGTATGGCGGAGATTGCCGGTAAGCTTACGGCGACGGTTTTGTTCTCGGGCATGTAGCACATGCCCGATTCGGTGCAGCCTTGATAGACAATGGTCAGCTTAAGGTTATCGATAGCCGGGTCGATTCGCTGAAGCGCGATTTCTACATAGACATCTTTTTTAAATATTTCTACCTGACCGAAAATATGATCGGTTTTGTTTTCGCCTTTCGGAAACCTGGTTTCGATTACTTGTATTCCTGGCGTAACCGATTCGATTTTAAAGCGATGCCGGTACAGGTAGCAGTCATCGGCAATTTTCCAGGCGAGCGCAATCGTATCAGGCGATACAATGCGGCCAGATACTTGAAAGGCCTGTTCCGGTGGTAAAAAATCCGGTGGTGTTTCTGCATGTAGTCCGGCGGAAAAAAGTAGGAATATAACGATAAGTAGATTCATAGCCGATAAAAAGGAATGCCGATAGCTAATTAAAACCCATAACTCCACGTGAAATTCAACGCGCCGTCGCGGTCTAGTTGGTAACCGTTGAAGTCGGTATCGACTGGTTGCAACCATTCAACCGCGACGCGATTGCCTGCCAAACCACCGGAAGGCACAACGGCGCTCAAGCCGAAGCCGACATCCCAAAACCGACCGCCGTAGTTTTGCGGATAGTCTTGCGGGCCGAATTTCAAAATGCTGCTAAATTGACCGTCAGCACCATTATATTGACCATTTATCGCGCCTTGTACGGTATAGACCCCGCGTACAGAGGCATTTAACCATTCAGTCAAACTGTAGCTACCCCACGCGGTCGCTTGAAATAAATCGCCCAAACGATAACCCGATTGGTTGTGGTCTTCCATTCTGAGTGTGCCGCTCGCTTGTGCCCCCCAAGAGAGTTTGTCCAGGTTCCCTGTATAGGTCAGACTCGGTTTGAAATCCCACGTGCCGCTACCGAGTTGCATCCCGTAGTCGATAAAGCCGCCGTCACCGCCGTGATTGCGACGCAATTGAATATTGACATCGCCTGTCGGTGCGCTGAATCCGGCTGTTATATGCAGATGGTGATTCCCGTTATCGAATAACTTAAATAAGGCATACATCCCTAAATCGCCGATACCGCCAGTTTCATGCCCGTTTTGCACATGGTGCATCCCGTGCGAACTCGGAGGCGGCGCTGCGCCGTCCAACAGGCGCATATCCATGTCCATATCCACAAATTGCGGCATCAGCATCAGTGTCAACCAATCGGTGGGGGCGAACATTAAATCCAGCATGTGCATATTCATGGACATGCTCGAAGGGGCCAAATAACAAGGGTCACCAGTGCAACCATCCGATACAACTGCTCGGTCCTGAAGATGTTCGCTTCCACCCAGAATGGTGCCGCCTTGGCTATTCCACATGTAACGATAACCGACCATAAAATCGCCTGCTTGCGGCAGCGTGTGACCGAACATTACACCCGCAGGTGTGTGAGCGCCATGATTATGGTGGTGAAAATGTTCCGTCCCGGTAAGGTTACTTCCGCTAAACGACAATGCATTTAAATCGACTTTCAAGGCGGCATTCGCCAGCCAGTAATCGAAATCGGCATAAGCGCCTTCGCTACCGCTACCTATTTTTAACGAACCCTGGTGGGTGTAATATTCAAAACCGGTTTCGAGCGTTAAGCCCTTCGCGAACTGCTTAGTAACCGTTACGCCGCCGCTTAAAGAGCCGTAGCCGGATAGTCGATGATCACTGGAAAAATGGGCAGGCAATTTCTTTGGATCGTAGAGTATCCTTTTGCTTTCAACAGCCTTAATAGATGCCGGTGCCCGGTTGCCTTGTGCATCGACAAGGTAGAAATCAAAAGTTGATAAATCAAGTAATTGCGAATATTCCTTGCCATCACTACCGATAACAATTTGGTTGCCGTTCTGGTCGGTTACATTTTTACTAAAGGCTTGCTGGGTAACCAACCAAGGTGCATAAAAATTGGCCGCGTCTTGCGAGTAATAACGAATGCGCGGCGTGACCGTCCAACCTGCACCCAAAGGTTGCACCCAATCCGCTTCAAAGGTGTGCGATTGAATGCCCCAATCGTCCGCCGAAAATCGGTAGTCGAAATGTAATGCCGCATCGAGCGGCTCGATATATTGCACATAGCGTCCGCCCAAATTCCATTGATTGCGTTCCTCCGGTCGTTGTTCCAGCAAGGTATAAACGGTGCTATTGTATCCACCCTTAGGAGCACCCAATTGACGGTCAGGATCGATAAAAGCAACTGCCACGCCTTTGTAGGGATTACCCATGTAACCAGTGCTGCGCGTATAACTAAAGTCCACACTCACTAAAGCGTCTTTATTCAACACTTGCATCAGCCCTAAATGGCTAGACCAATCCTGGCGGTTGCCGTGCAGAAATCTTGCGAAGCCTAGATTGTCTAAAATATCGATTTGTCCGGGCGGCGCGTTGGTGATGCTGACTAAGGAATCATGGTCGAGAATCGCTTTGGTTTCGCTATTCGTATAACTTAAATCGACATTCAGTGTTGTTTGCTTTTGATTAAAATCGAAGCGTCCGCCTAGATTACCGAAACGGGACTCGTAGTCGTTTTCAATCGAAAGTCCGCCGCCAATACTCGCTGCGGCTTCATCCCAATCATACGTCAATTTGAAATCGCCCTGCTTACGGGTTTCCGGTGAAGCCGTCGCCATGATGTGTTGCAGTTGGTCATTTTTTGTATACTTTAAAACATCGAGCTGCGTAACAGGGTCGATTTCACCCGTAAAGACACCGTCAAGCGGCCTAAATTTCGAGTCCAGCGCCAGTCTGTCCGTGACATAAGGCGACGACCCGGTCACGACAAGACCGCCATCTGCTGGGTGCACTGCTTTGTTGCCTTTGAATGCAGCCGGTGCCGTTGCCACTGGTGTTGCCCCGCCCCAGGTATCTTGAACATAGTTAAAGGCAAATTTAACCCGATCGGATAAACTGAATCTGGAACTGCCGTGCAGGCTTTCGACTTCTATCGGATTAAAGCTTTTGGACTTGGTCTGGGTTGTAAATAAATCGCTATTATCGATATAAATATCCCGCTTGCCTTCCTGATAGTGACTGTATTGGAAATCCACTTCGTCATCTTCACCGGCATAGGTTGCGGTTGATAACAAGCCGGGCAACACCAAAGCGGCCCTCGTTAATGTATGTAGACTGATGTTTTTCTTCTTCAATCCTTTGGTAGTACTCATTGCTTAACAGCCAACCTTTTGCTTTATAAATAAATAGTTTGTATATCTGATCTTTTATTAACGGGAGCCCATAAACAGTCGATAAGCAATAGAAGTTAGTGCATTTAACTAATTGAAATTAATTAATAATATTATTTAACCGATGTGTTTTCCATGTCGACGATGGATTAAAGTTTCTTAAGTCTTCGATGGTTGCGACTGGAAAAACTCATTTCGTCTTTGCTGTTTTTACGCAAAAAATTCTACGAATGAGGCCGCCCATAAGTCGTGAGAAAGACAAAAATTTCACTCCCAAAGAACCGGTAAAAAGGTTAGCGATGAAAAACGATTGTTAATCACGCATAGAAAAGCAATATGTGTACCAGGAATAAGGCTTTTTTAAAAAGAGGTAAGGGTATTTGTTAGAGGGTTTGTTTGTTTTCAAGCATCTGAAATTATTTATTTTTATGACTTTTTTATTAAGGGTATTAGACAATTCGATTTGTGCGGTGATGGAGGAGCGACAGTTAAAAGGAAGTGATCAAATCAAAAAGTGAGTGATATGACACAGTTCGAAAGTTTTTTAATGCCCCTGAAATCCGCTCCCCATAAGGGACTTAGAAAAAAGTGTGTGATATGACGCAGTGGGCGTGTGAAATAACACATTTTTGAGTTAATCCGACTTCTTAAGCTTTTAACGTTATCTAATATTTGAAAAAAATTTACCCGGCAAGGCATAATGCGTCATTCAAATGATTTATGAATGAATAGAACAAAAGGGCTTGAGAAAATGAAATCAGTCAAAATGCTCACTGTAACATTATGTTTTATCAGTGTAACCGCTCAAGCAGGCGGCTTAATTAACGGTCAATGGCAACCCGCCAATTGCGGGCAGAAACCGCCACCACCGTCCATCAGTACAAATAGTGTGGACGAATACAATCAGAGTGTAAAAGACATCAACGCTTGGCAGGCAAAAGCGCAAGGCTATTACAATTGCATCGTTAAAGAAGCAAATATCGATAACCAAATTATCGCGACGACTGCAAATTCTGCTCAAGATGAATTTCGTCTCGAAGTGAAGCGTATCCAGCAACAAGCTGAAGCCGGAAAAGCTAAAGTTGAAAAGGAATAATATTACGGAGCAATTTTAAAAACTGGGAAGGCGAGTTTATAGCTTGTGACTTTTAAGTTTTATCAATTTGCAATGTATGTGAAACCTGAGTACTGTTAAAACAGCCAATTACTCCCAGCATTGTTGGGAGTAATTGGCTCCTAATTTGAAAGTTCCCCGAA
>JBGAWU010000048.1:0-10507 GCA_044227425.1 Methyloglobulus sp. | reverse complement strand
AGGGTTTTAGATAGTTTCATGATTTTCCTTGTTTAAAAAAGAGTGGGCCAGGTTTGCGTTCTTATGCACAAACGCCTACTTTATCGACGTTATTGACCTTCCCTGACGATTAACGCGGCTTGGCGCTGTGACTATGGCTTGCGTTTTGACAGTGGTAAGCCAATTGATAACGTTGATTCCCGACACCGACCTTGCTCACTTCCAAACTATAAATGCCACCGTCGTCGTTATCGACGGTTTCCAACAGGGGTGGCTTCTTTCCAGTTTTACCTTGATTCAGCGCTATATAAACTGTTAACGCCCACGACTTAGCCGTAAGCGTTAACAATCCCAATCCTTACTGGTTCTGTTTAGTTACCGGTGCGGGTTGAGTCGCGGTATGTACATGAGCCGCTGTTTGGCAATGGACATGCGCCGTATAGTTATTGATTGCGGCCGATGCCCCGGAATGGGTTATATAAATGTTATATATCCCGCTACTATTGGCCAAAATCACACCGGGGCTGACTGCTCCGCCTTCAGGACTATCGGTTGAGCTCAACGCCCCGGTTTTGCTGATCGTGATAGATGGCAGGACGCCATCTGCCGCACTCGTATCAACGATATCTGCATAAAACTCAGCAGTTCCTGTGGGGCAGTTAACGGTAAACCAATCGGTAGCTGATGCGGCTGTACCCAGAGAATTAATGATGTCATGCGCCGATACCTGTCCGGCAGCCAGTAATAATGCTGTTGATATTGAAAGTTTTTTTATTAGTAGTTTCATAGTTATATCCTCGTTCGTCGACATATTCGACGTGGTAAGAATGTTAAAAAATCGGTTAGACGTTCCTTTCGCTAACCGTTTATCCTACAAGCCAAGACTTGCGGGACAGCCAATCCGCCCTAACCAAGGGCGGAAGGATTTCTCCCTGAAATCCAGTTTCCTCATAGCCGTGTTATCAGGTTTCAACGACAAAGTATTCATACCGGCAGGTTTTCAAGTTATTGGGCATTTTCCGTTCGCGTTTCCAGGGACTTCAGTTTCTGTGCCGCCAGGGACCGGACGGACTCTTCACTATCATTTAAAGCCTGCTGCAATAAGTTTTTTTCGTCAGTGCTACCAACCGCCATTTGCCTAACCCAGGCATTATTGTCGTGCAAGGCTTCTTGCAAGGCGGCAAAGGCTTTTTCGCCTTCACGGCTTGCGTAAGTTGAAATCGCTTGCGCCCTAACATTGGCGTCTTTATCGTCAAGCGCTTCTTGTAGTGTTTCGCGGACATCGGTATCGTCGGGACGACCCTGGGACAATAATTCGCCGATGGCGGCGGCGCGTTCAGCGGGATCTTGTGATTTGGCTTTCGCCACTAATTCATCGGTACGGTCGGGTTCTACGGGTTGTTCAGTAGGTGTATCTGGCTGCTTGGGACAAAAAGCCACCACCTGTGTAATGTCGGTCGTATACTTCGCGCCTAGAATCCAGGCTTCCGTCGGCTGATAACTGGCATTTTTCCCCTTTATTTGCGGGTAGCGAAAGACCAAATCTGATTTCGTCGCGAGCAGGCATTCCAAAACCGGCTTTACGTTCGAGCCTACGCAGGTGGCAGTAACCATACCTTCGGGCAGAACAGAATAATGGATTTGTATCCTGGTTTTTTTGCCCAATGCGATAAGAATTTGGGCAAGCGGCGCTTGCCTAGCTTCAAGACGAATTTTGCTGGCTTGATCCTGACCAAGGGAGATTTCCAAGCTGGGCTTTAACAGCAATTCATCCGCGGACAGGTTTCTTATAGGCAAAAGCAGGCCGATAGCCATTAACAATGCGGCTTTATAAACGCAACGGAATGAATCCGTCGCGTTGGATAACCTGAGTATTAAGATGCCCATGTCAGCTAAAATCCAGCAACTTCCCCGCCAAGACGGCATTGGCGACGCAAAACGCCGACTAGCCGCGCGAATCCGGTGTTTTCAATAACAACACCAGTGAACGTTTGCCGACTTAACCTTGGCAGCCAAGGACAAACGTCATCGCCATGGCAAGATCTGGCTTAGTATGTCCAACCAGGAATCGGTAAATTAGCATCGATATCTTCGGGCGAGATGGTCAACGTCACATCGACTGCGCCATCCGCACAAGATCCGTCGGTTGGCAAGGGATTATTCACCAAATCGCGATTAATCACTAAAACGGCGGGTTCACCTATACCGTCAACGCCATTCGCCGCACCTTTAACCGCAAATTGCGACCCGTTGTCTGGAATCCACAAATTAACTTTTTCTGGTTTGATCGTTGGCTTTGAGGTTACACAAATATCAGCTATCGCGTATTCGACGGTTAGCTTTTTAGCACAAGAGGTATCGGCAAATCTCGGTGCGGTTGCTGAGAACGGAACGCGGCCTTGCGCATAGGGAAACAATGACCCTGTAGTGCCATAGAAGCCAACCACATTGCCTAGAACGTTGGTTTTTTCTTTTTGTAGCACGAAAATATCCCGGCTTTGAATTAAATCGGCAAAACTCTCTAGCGTACCGCCTTCGACCACATCATTTAAATCCGTGATTGGTGTTGATCCTGTACTTGCGATGATAGGATTAACAGTAGGAAAAACAACGCTTTGCGCAATCACACCTTTGTTTTGCGCTTCACAGCCATGGCCGATGGCTATCGCGTTGTCAACCGCCGCTCCGCCAGTCATTTCCAATAACGTCGTGGTATGCGCGTTACTTCCTTGGCTTACTACCAACAGTACAGAAGTTAAAGAAAATTGGAGCAATTTTTCGAGAGTTTTGGTTTTTGTCATGAACTGTCCTCGTATAAAAATATATTTAAGAATTTGTAATAAATTTGCGACAAAGCCGAATAACCCGGCGTGTTATTACAAATTTACCAAAAACTATAAGCATACTTCATGCCAATTTATGGACGGTTCAATATAAATTAATATTACTTGCAAATAGCCCTATCTATTTGTTTTAAAACCATATAACTAATTTAACTAAATTGCGAAAAATGGCTATTAGAAAAACTCATCAAGCCATCAGCTGCTTTTATCGAATTAAAACTTTCATAGCCAAATAAATTGTGTGATATGCCACACTTTTTAAAATTTTCCGGAACTCTGTGACCCGTATACGATGCGGCTTTGGGAAAAAAGTGAGTGAAATGCCACAGTTGGTGTGTGATATGACATATTTTTTAGAGAGTACAAAAAAGGCCGCCAGTTTTCCTGACAGCCTTTTTTATCGGGATTCGATCTTTTGTATTAAGGGAATCGATTTTTTGGAAAATATCCAATTCTTCACGTATACCCGATTTCCTTTAACAGCGCCTGGGCAGCCGCTTTACCAATGTTATTGGATGCCAGTGGGCTATCGCCCGTGATTAACTTTCGATCTTGATGGCACATACCGGTAATGTCTTCATTTAATATTTCCACGCCGAGTTCTTTAAGTTGTTCGCCCACGAACCAAGGCATTTGGCCAGGCATATAGCCGATATCGGGGTTTTTCTTGTCTAAACTGTCAGGAAATACACAGATTTTATAGCCTTTATAGGGAAAATCTTCTTTGCCTTCGCCTATTGCCGCAGACAACAAGGAAGCCGGCCCATGGCAAAGGGTAATGACATATTTATCTTTTGCCATCGTCCATTGCAGCACCTGTTTAACCTCTTCACTATGTGGGATACCTAGAAGGACACCATGACCGCCAGGGATAAACACCGCAATATATTGAGAATTGTCCCCCAAATTATTCTCTATGACATTTGAAAGTTTTAATGGCGTTTTCAGTTTCGGCAGATACTTATGATAAATACCCTGTATAGCTTCGTCTTCTTTTGGCATTGCCCACAACTCCAGTTTCACCGGGTTGCCCGATAAAGTTGCAATGTCAATTTCAAACCCCGCCTGCGACAGATGGTACATAGGCACCAGCATTTCGATAGGGTGATTCCCAGTCGAGAACATCGTACCATTCTGCATGAGCAGATAGCGTTCATCCGTGGCAATCATCAATACCTTCCATTTACCTTCACGGTAAGGATTTTTGTATTCCGCTCCATCTAAATCGGATTTGGCAGACGTATATTGCCCTAAAGAATAAGGGGAAGGAAAAAAAGCGTTTTCTTCAGCCGGATCAATGGCAGGGTTTTTATTTGGATCAAGGTTTTTTGTAGTCATGGCTTTAAGTATATGTAATCTCAGGGTTGTTTACTACTTATCGGACAACATTTTACACAGATAGTTTAGGGTTATGGATAGTCATAGTAGGAAAACCACAATCCAGTAAGGCCCAGCGGATTCTGCAAGCGGGTTTTAAACTAGTCGGCAACCGCTAAAATTACTGCTCCGGCTTTAAAAATGGCGGTAATCGTCTGACCTTTTTTAATTCCCAAGTTTTCAACACTCGCATTGGTGACGGTGGCCGCCATAAGTTCGCCACCTTTGAGCTTTATATTAACCTCAGCATTGACCGCGCCGGGCTTAACGTCAGTGACTTCACCCACCAACTGGTTGCGGGCGGACAGCTTATAACCGCCGAAATCGCTGACCAGAATGATTTGCGGCGCTTTTACAAGGGCGATAACGTCTTTGCCCGCTGTTAGCGCCAGATTTTCGACCGACTCTTTGGTGACAGAAGCGATTAGGGTTTCGCCCCCATTCATATTGATGACCACTTCGGCATTGACTGCGCCAATGTGAACTTCTTTGATTTTTCCTTTAAATTGGTTGCGGGCACTGGTAAGCATGGGAATCTCCAAAAATGGTTAAGATAATAATGAGGTACCTTTGATCTGGACAAAAGCGGGTAAACCGGGTTTTAAAGCTAAAGTCTGTGCTGATTTTCGGGTGATATGCGACAGCAGAGTTTCTTGCCCCACCCGTAATTGAAGTACCGTTTGTTGGGAATCTTCATTATCGGCGATCTTGGTAATCATTGCCGGTAAGACATTGAGAATACTGGTTTGATTAGGCTCTTGCAAAGTCAGGCTGACGTCGCGGGCATGGATCTGTACCCGTATCTTGGAGCCTATCGGGAGATCTATTATGGGAAGGCTTAGCATTCCGCCATTAAAAGCGGCACGGGTTAATTTATAATGCCATTCATGGTCTGTTATAACGGCTTGCCATACCACAGCCGCCTGTTTATCCTGCGCCAATGGCAACTCAAGCCGACTTAATATTTCGGACACGCCGCCCGCCGCCTGAACATGGCCGTTTTCCAGCAATACTAGCGTGTCCGCCAATTGCGCCGCTTCATCTTGGGAATGGGTGACATAAACGACCGGAATGTTAAGTTCCTGGTGTAATTTGAGCAGGAACGGCATCACCTCCTGTTTACGCTTCATATCCAACGATGCCAAGGGCTCGTCCATCAAGAGAATATCCGGATTCAATACCAAGGCCCTGGCGATGGCAACGCGTTGGTTTTCGCCACCGGACAAGCGATCCGGCCTACGTCCCAGCAAATGACTGATACCGAGAAGCCCAATAATGGCATCGAAGTTATTTAGCTGCTTATGCTGTCCGGCAGGAATCCTTTTCAGGCCGAATTCAAGGTTTTTAGCAACGGACAGATGCGGAAATAAATTCGCTTCCTGAAAGACGTAGCCCAGATTGCGCTGATGGGTCGGCAAGAATATATTACGTCGGCTGTCCTGCCAGACATTGCCATTAATATTGAAAAATCCAACAGACGGATGCTCAAGACCCGCCATGCAGCGTAATAAAGTGGTTTTCCCACAGCCGGAAGGGCCTAACAGTACGGTAATGCCGGAGCCAGGCAACCTTAAATCGACATTGAACCGGAATCCGTCATATTCGAGCCTGAAACAGGCAGTAATTTCTTGGATTGTCACTTGAAGGGATACGAAGGCGCTGGTGTTTTTAATACGCCGTACAAAATAAACAGCACAGTAAAAGCAAACACCATCAGGTCACCTGCAAGCCAGTGCGCCTGTTCATATTCTAAGGCTTCGACGTGATTATAAATCTGCACCGAAACCACACGGGTCTTGCCGGGAATATTGCCGCCAACCATCAGCACCACGCCGAACTCACCGACGGTATGCGCAAAACCCAGAATTGTGGCCGTCAAAAAACCGGGTTTGGTCAACGGCAGCACGATGCTGAAAAAGGTATCGAGCGGACTGGCGCGCAAGGTTGCGGCTGCTTCGAGTGGTTGGCGGCCGATAGCACTAAACGAAGCTTGCAGGGGCTGCACGACAAAAGGCAGCGAATAAACCACGGAAGCGAACACCAAACCGCCGAAGGTAAACGGCAACACGCCAATACCCAACGCGTCGGTTAGTTGCCCTACCAAACCTTTAGGCCCCATCAGCATTAACAGATAAAAGCCCAAAACTGTGGGCGGCAAGACTAATGGCATGGCGACTACGGCATTACCAACGCCTCTCCAGATTGATTGCGTCCGCGCCAGCCACCAAGCAAGTGGCGTACCCAGCAGCAGCATAATCAAGGTCGATAGGCTGGCGATTTGAAACGTCAGCCATAAAGCGGTTAAGTCGTCTGCGCTGACCATATCTCTCCACTATTAGGGTAAGTTATAACCGTATTTTTCAATGATGGCTTTGGCCTCCGGCGATTTTAAAAACTCCAGCAAGGCTGGCGCCGCCGGATTCGGCTCGCCTTTTTCCAGCAAAATTGCATCCTGGCGAATCGGGTTATGTAAATTATCCGGCACAATCCAGCCAGAACCTTCGCCAATTTTACCGTCCTTATCGATGGCTTGCGATAGCGCAATAAAGCCCAATTCAGCATTGCCAGTGCTAATGAATTGCTGGGTTTGGTTGATGTTCTCACCCAGCACAAATAAAGGCTGCAGTTTTTCCAGTACGCCAAGATTTTTCATCGCCTCTTCCGCCGCCAAGCCGTAAGGGGCTACTTTGGGATCAGCCAAAGCGAGATGTTTAAAACCGCCTTTATTCAAAATTTCCCCTTGGTCATGGACCAATCCTGGTGTTGCCGACCACAGCACCAGTTTGCCTATCGCGTAAGTGAAACGGCTGCCAGAGACTCCTTTCCCCGATTCTTCCAATTTTTTGGGATTTTTCTCATCCGCTGAAAGGAACACTTCAAAAGGTGCATCGCTTTCGATTTGGGCGACGAATTTGCCGGAGGAGCCAAACGACAGGTTAGCCTCATGACCGGTTGCTTTATTAAAGGCGGCGGCGATCTCGTTCATCGGTTTGGTGAAGTTGGAAGCGACTGCCACCAACACCGTAGCGGCGTGACACGGTAAACTCAGGCTAAAGAGTAACGGTAATACGAATAGGTACTTTAGCAAATTTAAGGACATAAGGTTCTCCATTCGATAAGTTAAAAACGTAACATGCTTTGCACATAGAAATAATCGATATCTTTGCCAGTCGGCGCATTAGGCGCATCTTTGGCAAAGTCGCCTTTGAATAGGTGAGTCCAGCCGGTCTCGAGGTTCAAACTGCTGTTGAAATCGTAGCGGGCGGTCAGTTCCAATTGCTGGCCGATATAGTTGCTGGTCTTGCCGGACTTGTCGCGTAACGCAGTCGAACCGCTTCCGGTTGTTGTCCAGGCGTCGGTGTCGGACGCCAGCCAGTAAGCGCGATGGCTAACGCCTAACTGTACATCGGAGCGTGGGTTAACTGTAATCCGGTAGCCCGGCGAGTTGATATTGCTGCGGGCGAAAGCGCCATAAATGCCAGTCGGCCCGAAGTCGAAACGGCGTGCACCGTATAACGTGTCAAAACGCTGATCATGATTATCGTTCGGATTTTTGTCGCCGCTGGCGTAATCCCATTCAAAACCCAGCCGTGGCGTCCAAGGATGGTCGAGAGTGTACCCCACATCGACATGCTGCATCCAGGCTGCGTGATCCAGATTCTTGCCATCGTCCGCTTTTGTGCTACCACGTACCGTACCAAATTGGCCGATGGTTTCGGTTTGAAAATCGAGCACGCCCGCAGCCGGTTTGATGTAAAGGCGGAAGCCTGGCGTGAAGTAACGGCGGTTCCGGGTTGCATTGTTCGGGCTATCGCTTTCATCCAGATGATATAGATATAATTCGCCATTGATATTCCAGGCAATATCGAAGACTTCCAGAAATGCGCCGGAAAACCAGGTTTTCGTATCTTCCTCATCCCATTGCTGGCGGTTATCCAGCAGTTGGCTTTCGTCAGCAGGAAAACGCAGGATCGGCATGGCGGTAAATACATTCAACTGCCATTTGTTGTAATCGAGCAAGTGGATGCGCGCGCCGGTAAAACTGTTGATTGTGTTGCGGAATACGTTACGGGCGACGAGCCGACGGCTGCCGAAATTTAAGGTTTGTCGGCCGACAATCACTTCTCCGCCGATGCCGCTGTAGTTGATATTCTGGTCACCATAAGCTAAATATCCCTGGATAAAATCACCAGTATTGACATGAGTGGTATTAATTCCGGAGCCTTCGTCAGCGCCAAATTGGCGGGCGTCGAGAAATTCTCCGCCCAATCTAAAACCTTGCCAGCGCGCTTCCAGAAAAGCATCGGTTTGTAGGGGAATTTGCTGGTCGCCGCCTTTACAACCGCAGTCGGGCAAATTAAGAAAATCGTGCAGATTCCACATCGGTTTTTCATACTTGCCGCCACCGCTTAAACCGTCCGTCATCTGGCTGGAAAAAGCGGCAAAAGGAGGTTTGGTGTAATTAATTTTATCTGCAGCTGTAGTATTCTTGGAAAATAAAGCAAATACCACGTAAATAAACCCATTGATTGTTACAGTAGCCCATGGCTTTTTTGTATAGTACATATAAGACGTCTATTGAATGAATAGCTTGATACATTATTCAACCCCATGAATCGATGGGAGTTGGAGTAGCTCAAAAGAACCAGCCAATTATACTTCGTAATGTATCTATGTATATAACGATATTATGAAACTATCTGTCTTTATAATACAAGCACTAGCAACCATAAAATGACGCATTACCAGCCACAAGCATTTACCTACCCTTAGATTGATGAAAACGCAGAATAAAACCAGTCCGCACTGGATAGAAGCCAATTTACGGCTCACAGGGATAGACAGCCGCATGGTTGCCTTACTACAAGGAATCGCCGAATGTGGCTCGATTAGCCAGGCCGCCAAACAATGCGGGTTAAGCTACAAAGGCGCCTGGATGATTATAGAGCGCGCCAATAACAGCGCAACGAAAACCTTAGTCAGCACCGCAACGGGTGGCAGTAAAGGTGGCGGCGCATGTCTAACCGAATCGGGACGTGCATTGCTGGCGCTATTTTCTAAATTGGAATTCCAGCACAACCAATTTTTAGAAGGGCTTAACCGGGAGCTGAGCCAAAACCCGGACGCCTGCTTACTACTGCAACATTTAGCCGTAAAAACCAGCGCCCGCAACCAGCTTTTCGGCAAAGTAAGCGCAATAACCAACGGCGCGGTTAATGCCCATATACGTGTCGAGTTAACGGCGGGCGTTAGCGTCATCGTCGCTATCGGCTTACAACCGTTAAATGACCTTGGTTTAACAATCGGCAAGGATGCGGTACTGTTAATCAACAGTGCCGACATTATCTTATCTTTGGACGACAGCGGTTTTAGTTTTCCTGCCGCCAACCGTCTAACCGGCACTATTATCCGCATCCAGCATGACGACATTAATGCAGAAGCCAGTATTTTGTTGCCGGGAGGTGAGCTATTGGCTTGCGTAATAACGGTACAAAGTTTAAAAAATATGGCGCTAGAAGTGGGGACGACTGTACAAGCAATTTTTAAAGCTAACGCCCCAATTTTGGGGGTTTTATAGTAAACAACGCCATTGGAAAAGTTTGTTTTTTATCACGCCTGACTGGGACAAAATTGTTACCGTCGCCGGTTTTGTCGCCAAAGGATCGATTAGGACTGCAAGTTTTGTCGGCAATCGCTTTTCGGAAAATTGCAGGAAAAAGTTGCGACCTGGATAATTATTTTTTCCTACACTACTTATAACACTATAGGATAGCGTCCAAGCTTACAGACAGTCCATAAACCGCCGCCTCGCTGATGCACCACCAACAAGGCCGGTTCACGAAATTTATTTTGAAGTTCTCCCGTGTACTTAAGCCTTATATTTCTTCATGCCTTGCAGTTTTTCAATGGCGGGTTTGATTACTGCTTCGACATCTTCGGTTAATTCGGTCGTCTTATAAATTTTGTCCAGTAATTTTTCCGCTACTAAGGCTTCTTTTATCCAGCGTAATTAGTATAAGCGGCGGTTTCCCCTGTTTTTGGATTCTTCAGTCCTTTTGCGCCTGTGGATTTAGCAGGTTCTGCTATAGCTTCAGGTTTATTGTTGCCTGTATCCACTACGGCCTCTACTGAAGACGTATCTTTTTTCTTTCGTGTTGCTTGAGTTTTCGCTGGTTTCACAGCCAAAGCCAGATTTTCAGGTGCAGACGGTGCAGTGTTGGTGCTGGATGTTAATGCGTACCCCTCATTTACGGATGCGGGTACTGGCGTTTCTTTTTTCTTGCGTGGTGTTCTAGGTTTAGTTGTAC
>JBGAWU010000047.1:306-10562 GCA_044227425.1 Methyloglobulus sp. | reverse complement strand
GACCCGAGGTCATAAACGCGACTAAATCGTTAAAAAAGCCACGTTCTTTGTGTTCGGCATAAAACCCTTCGGCTTGGTCTTTGCTTAAGTGCAACATTTTTGCCGCTACAATACGCAAACCATTTTTTTCAAAACGGCTGTAAATTTCACCTATAACATTTTTAGCTACGGCATCGGGTTTAATGATCGAAAAAGTGCGTTCTATCGCCATGTGTTTTTAAAGCTCCAATTTAGATTAATGAAATTAGTTAGTTATTATACCCGATACAGGTAGCGACGGCTTTCCTATTAAGGCATCCCATCCAAATGTGCACCTTCTTTCTCGGGCACTATCAAGTCGTCAGGACTGACTCCCAAAATCAATGCCGCTGGACTGGCGATGAAGATTGACGAATAAGTACCGAAAAACACGCCGAACAACAAGGCAATGGAAAAGTTATGGATGACTTCCCCCCCTAAGAAAAACAACGCCACCAACACCAGGATCACGGTCATGGAAATCATGATGGTACGGCTTAACGTGTCATTGACCGCAATATTCATCATTTCTTCGGTTGAAGTATTCCGCATTTTCCGGAAATTTTCCCGAATCCGGTCGTATACCACGATGGTGTCGTTCAAGGAATAACCGATCAGGGCAAGGATGGCTGCCAGCACCGTCAGGTCGAATTCCAGGGCGAAGACAGAAAATACACCTAGTGTGACGATAACATCATGGAATGTAGCGATAATAGAGCCTACGGAAAATTTCCGCTCGAAGCGCATCGCCACATAAATCAATATTGCTATCGTCGAATATAACAAGGCTAAAAAGTCGTCTGTAGCCAAATCGTCTCCGACTTGCGGACCAACAAATTCAACCCGACGCAAGCTTGCCGGTGTGGTCGTATTTTTGTTGATCGCTTCCAGGACTTTTGTACTCAAATCGGCGCTGCTCACGCCTTCTTGCAGTTTTAGGCGAATAAGCACGTCTTTGGTTGAGCCGAAATTCTGCACGGTTGCATTTTTAAAACCGGATTCATCCAAGGTGTTACGCAATGTGGTCAGGTCGGCAGCTTGTTGGTAACCCACCTCAATCAGTGTGCCTCCCGTGAAATCGATGCCCATGTGTAAGCCGCGTACGGCCAGGGAAACGATTGCTATCACCATTAAGATACCCGAAAAGGTCATTGCAATTTTTCGGTTGCCAATAAAATTAATATTTGTGCTTTTCATAATTTTTAATCTTTATGTTAAGGGGCAAAATAGGTTAATCGACAGCCCAACAACCTAAATCGATAACTTCTCAACCCGACGATTGCCGTATACCCAATTGATTACCATCCGTGTCCCGGCAATTGCGGTGAACATGGAGGACAAAATACCGATAATTAAAGTGACGGCAAAGCCTTTAACCGATCCCGTACCAAACGCAAACAAGACGACAGCAACCACCAGGTTGGTGACATGCGAATCCAAAATTGTCCCGAATGCACGGTCATAACCCATGTAAATTGCCGTTTGTGGGGAATTGCCGTTTTTCAGCTCTTCCCGAATACGTTCAAAGATCAATACGTTAGCGTCAACCGACATACCGACTGTCAAGATAATCCCCGCTATACCCGGCAAAGTCAGCGTCGCTTGCAGCATGGATAATATGGCAATAACGATGACGACGTTAAAAGCCAAGGCCAAATCTGCAATCATGCCGAAAATTTTGTAATAACCTGCCATCAACAAGACAACCAACACAAAGCCGACGATAAATGACAAGATACCTTTATTGATGTTGTCCTGGCCTAAACTTGGCCCTACGGTACGCTCCTCGACAATATCAACCGGCGCCGCTAACGCGCCAGCCCGCAACAGTAAAGAAAGGTTGCGCGCTTCTTGCGGGTTATCCAAGCCAGTGGTCTGGAAGCGTTTGCTAAAAACCCCCTGAATGGTCGCTACGCTGATGACTTTTTCAATAGTTTCCTTATGGCGAATTTTTTGCCCGTCTACGGTTTTGGTTTCGACCTTGTTTTCGATGAACACCACCGCCATCGGCTTACCGATATTGACTTGGGTCAGTTTACCCATTTTCGCTGCACCCACACCGTTCAGCGAGATGAATACGGCTGGCCTACCGTCTTGATCCATACCGGAAGACGCATCGACAATCTGGTCGCCGGTAACAATGACGCGTTTGTCTAACAATACGGCATTTTTATTTTTGTCGTAGTACAACTTACTGCCGACAGGCACATGGCCTTCGACGGCTTTTTGCACATCGTGCTCGACGTCAACCAACCGGTATTCCAAGGTGGCGGTGGTACCCAAAATTTCTTTGGCCCGGGTAGTATCCTGCACACCCGGCAACTGGACGACGATACGGCTATCACCTTGTTGTTGAATGACAGGTTCGGCAACCCCCAGCTCATTAACTCGGTTCCGCAAGGTGGTCATATTTTGCGCCACTGCATTTTTTTTGATTTCTCGAATTTCTTTTTCAGAAATTTTTAACCACACTTGCGTTTGGTCTTCAGGTTCCTTGAGCTCCAGGCTACGGAAATCTTTTCCTAATAAAGATATAACCGCAGATTTGTCTGCCGCTTCTTTTAACGTAACCTTGATAAATCCGGCATCTTTGGTAACTGATTGGTAACGAATTTTGTCGTTCCTTAAGGCTTGGCGGATATCCTCGTTATACCGGTCTTCCGCTTGTTTAGCGGCGGCATCCATGTCCACTTCCAGCAAGAAATGCACCCCACCGCGTAAATCCAGACCGAGATACATGGCATCAGCGCCGATAGCTTGCAACCATTTTGGCGTTGTCGGGGCAAGATTTAACGCTACGGTCGCCTCACTACCCATTTGATCCCTGAGCAGATCGGCAATTTTTAACTGATCGTCGGTATTGGCAAAGCGGGCCAAAATGCGGCCATCTTTAAATTCAAACGCTTTTGCTGAGACCCCACTGCCTTTGATGGCAGCTTCAATTTTATTGGCTTGATCTTGTGTCAAAGCGTTAGTCGAAGAAACCTGGACGGAAGGGTCTTCACCGTATAAGTTAGGTAACGAATAAATAAGGCTGATGAGAAAAATACCTATGATTAATAAGTTTTTCCAAAGAGGGTAATGGTTTTGCATGTGTTATTCCATCAATTTAACTGCGCTGGGCTTTACTTTATGTCCTCGGTAAAACAGCGGCCTGTGCGCCAGATTAGCTATTGGCTTTTTTTGTGACTGCCTTGTAGGTTCCTTTAGGCATCATGGTTTCGATACTTTGGCGTTGGACTTGGATAAATAGATTGTCGCCGACTTCCAACTTGACGAAGTTATCGTCCAGGTCGACGACCTTACCTAAAATACCGCCAGCGGTAACAACTTCCGTACCCTTTCCTAACGCAGCCACCATTTGTTTTTTTTCTTTTGCGCGTTGGGCTTGCGGACGTAAGAACAGAAAATAAAAGAACACCAAAATGCCGACCGGAAACAACAAGCCTTCCATACCGGGTTGTTGCGCAGCAGGCGCGGCAGCTAAAGCGTCAGAAATAAAGAAACTCATTATAATCCTCAGGTTAATTCAATATTTTTATTTAATCGCCTATTATGACACAACTGGAACAACTTTTCCTCGTTGTTGATAAAAGCGCTTGACAAAATTATCGAACGTTTGCCTTGCAATGGCTTCGCGCATTTCTTCCATCAGGTTCAAATAGTAGTGCAGGTTATGCAGCGTATTTAACCTTGAACCCAACATTTCCTTGCATTTGTCGAGATGGCGCAGATAAGCCCTGGAATAATTCCGGCAGGTATAACAGCTACAATTTTCATCAATGGGGCCGGTATCGAATTCGTATTGGCTGTTGCGAATCTTTACCACACCGAATGTGGTAAACAGATGTCCGTTACGGGCGTTGCGGGTCGGCATGACGCAATCGAACATATCGATGCCCCGCCGGACCGCTTCGACCAAATCTTCGGGCGTGCCCACGCCCATCAAATAGCGCGGTTTATCGCGGGGCATAAGCGTATGAATGGCGTCGAGCGTCCGCATCATTTCTTCTTTCGGTTCACCGACCGACAAACCGCCGATGGCGTAACCGTCGAAACCGATATTGACCAACCCATCGATAGACTCCTGGCGCAGATGCTCATACATCCCTCCTTGTACAATCCCAAACAGTGCATTTGGGTTATCGCCGTGCGCAGTTTTGCTACGTAACGCCCAACGCAAGGATAACCGCATCGATAAGGCAGCTTCGTCTACCGTCGCCGGATACGGCGTACATTCGTCGAAAATCATCACAATATCCGAACCTAAATCCCGCTGGACTTGCATGGATTCTTCCGGACCCATAAAAATTTTACTGCCGTCTATCGGCGATTTAAATGTCACGCCTTGCTCGGTAATTTTTCTTAAATCGCCGAGGCTAAATACCTGAAAGCCACCGGAATCGGTCAGGATCGGCTTATTCCAACCCATAAAACCGTGCAAATCATGATGCGCCTTGATAACTTGGGTTCCGGGGCGAAGCATCAGATGGAAGGTATTGCCAAGGATGATTTGCGCGCCTAAAGCGTTTAAATCGTCCGGCGTGAGCGATTTGACTGCACCGTAGGTGCCGACCGGCATAAAAACAGGCGTTTGGATAACGCCGTGAGACAAGGTTAATTGGCCTCTACGGGCATAACCGTCCTGATTGATAAGTTTGAATTCCATATCTCTACGGTTTATGTTGAAAACTTCGCTCTTGTTTAGATCGATTTCATAATTAAAAATTTAAGCCAATCCCGCACTTGAAACATTTTTAAGGTCAATGCCCTTAAGGCATTGGGCCTTGCTATCCAGCCTTAACCAACTGCGGAACCGAAGCCAAAATTAAACAGCTTTCCAATAACGTCTCCCAAGCATCCCCCTGTTGTTGCCCTTTAATCTGGCGGTCTGCCGTTGCAGCCATTATCAATGCATTATTTAAATCGGCATGGCTAAGCCTTCTCAAAGCAGCATCTATAAGGATTTTACGTTCACCCCAGACTGCATTTTTTTTGAGGATAGCGTCTTTTTCCACTTGTCCGTCGGCTGCTTTAAGACTTATGAGCAACCGCGTTTCCCTCACCAACGCCCAAAGTACGATAGAAGACGCAACGCCTTCGGATTTAAGGGACGACAGTATTTTAAACACCTTTTCGATGTGGGCAACGAGCACCGCTTCGACCAATTTAAACACATCGTAGCGGGAGCTGTCCGCCACCACATCGAGGATTTGCTGGACGCTCAGGTTTCCCGACCCGTAAAGCACATAAAGTTTTTCAATCTCCTGGGCTGCCGCAAGCAGATTGCCTTCGACCCGCCCGGCTAACAACTTGACCGCGCCAGATTCGGGTAACATACCCTTTTGCTCCATGCGAGCCTGCATCCAGTGCAGCAATTCCTGATCGGCCAGCGGCCAAACTTGAACGATGCAACCCACTTTATCAATGGCCTGGAACCATGCCGATTTTTGACTTTCCTTTGCCAGTTTCCCTGCCGTAATCAACAACAACGTGTCACCCGGCACATGCTGGCAATAGGCAGCCAAAGCCTTGGCACCGTCCTGCCCAAGCGTACCGGAAAGTTTTAAATCGATTATTTTTTTATCGGCAAAGATGGATAAGGTGTCGGTAGAAACGTTCAATTGTTTCCAATCGAATTGCTTTTCGGCAAAAAAGATTTCGCGGGACGAATAATCCTGCTGTTTCGCAGCCTTTCTGATTAAATCGGCCAGTTCGCCCAACTGTTGTGGTTCATCGCCGCTAAGAAAATAGACGGGAGCAAGTTTTTTCCGCAACTCGCCTACCAACTGCTGTGGCTTGACCTGCACTTTACTTGCCTTTTGCTTCTAAAGCCATCCTGCCCTGGTTAATAATCGTCCTGACCAACTGCTGGTACATTTCTTTCCTGATGACGGTCTCTTCGTTGTCCTTCGCCATGACATCCTGCTGATCGTTATAATACTCCCTTCTAAAATCGACAGGTTGGTTCGCCACCAACACGCCGCTTTTAGTGTCAACCAGCTCGTATTCTACATGACCTGCTAATTCGATATCGTTGGACCGCCCCCTTTCGCTGAGCGACAAAACCCGACGGACGATTTCATCTTTTTTTATCCTGACGATCATGTCCGCTTTTTCGGGCGAGTCAACCAATTGACCGGAAGACGATTTCAATACGTTATTGAATTGATCTCGGAAAATAGGCGAACCTCCCTGGATAAAAACATTCTTCATCTGCGCGGGCAAATCGTAAGCGCCGCGCATGTGATAGCCGCAAGCGCTGATTAAGAGTACCGTTAACGTAATGAACGTTAGTTTTATCCGCACACGCACCTCTTTAAATAACAATATTGACCAATTTTTTCGGCACAATGATGACCTTCTTGACCGGTTTGCCTTCAGTGAACTTAATCACATGTTCATCAGCTAACGCCGCTTTTTCAATATCATCGTTAGTTGCCGAAGCAGCTACCGATATTTTGCCGCGCAATTTTCCGTTCACCTGCAAGACAAACTCAACGGTATCCTGGATCATCGCCGTTTCATCGAGTTGCGGCCAGGGCAAATCGACCGCAGCTTCTTGACGGCCTAAATCCAGCCACAATTGGTGGCAGATATGCGGCACGATAGGCGACAACATCAAGACGATGGCTTCCAACGCTTCCTGTCTTACGGCTTTGCCGTTAGCGCTGTCATCATCGAATTTGGCTAGGGCATTAATCAGCTCCATATTGGCGGCGATTGCCGTGTTGTAGATGGTACGGACGCCCATATCATGGGTGACTTTTTGAATAGTCTGATGCAACTGCCTGCGCACCGCTTGCTGTTCGGCTGTTAATGCGGCCTTATCGACCACTTGGTTTGATCCGCCATTGGAAACATGGCTGTAAACCTGTTTCCATAAGCGTTTCAAAAAGCGCGACGCACCTTCCACGCCGCTGTCCGACCATTCCAACGACTGCTCCGGCGGCGCGGCGAACATGATGAACAACCTCACCGTATCCGCACCGTACTGGTCGATCAGGTTTTGCGGATCGACGGTATTGCCTTTTGATTTCGACATCTTGCTGCCGTCTTTCAACACCATGCCCTGGGTCAGCAATTTTTTAAACGGCTCGTCGCAAACCAGCAAACCTTCATCCCGGAGCAATTTGTTGTAGAAACGGGAATACAGCAAATGCAAAATTGCATGTTCGATTCCGCCGATGTAGTGATCGACCGGCAGCCAGTAATTGACCTTGTCATCCAGCATCGTCTCCGCTTTGTTGCAGGCGAAGCGGGCGAAATACCAGGAGGACTCCATGAAGGTATCGAAGGTATCGGTGTCCCGCCGCGCCGGTTTTCCGCATTTGGGGCAGGTACATTTAGAAAATGTAGGATGTGCGACCAAGGGCGACTGGGAACCATCCAATACGACATCTTTTGGCAAGGTCACCGGCAAATCCTGTTCTGGCACTGGCACCGTGCCGCAATCATCGCAATAAATCACCGGAATCGGCGCACCCCAGTAACGCTGGCGGCTTACGCCCCAGTCGCGCAAACGAAACTGCACTTGCTTATCGCCGAGATTTTTGGCTTTGAGATCTTCTGCAATCGCATCCACCGCGGCTTTGTAATTTAAACCGTCGTACTTACCGCTATTGACCAACACCATCCGGTCTTCTTTCGAGGCGTACCAAGCTTGCCAATTGCGGTTATCGAACGCTGTTTCTCCTTCTGTTAAACCGCCGTTACCTGCACCCAGCACCTGGATGATCGGCAAACCGTATTTGTTGGCAAAATAAAAATCCCGCTCGTCATGGGCAGGCACGGCCATGACCGCGCCTTCGCCGTAGCTCATCAATACATAGTTACCGACCCAGACCGGCACTTGTTCGCCGGTCAAAGGGTGTGTAACGCTGATACCAGTGGGCATGCCCTTCTTTTCCATGGTCGCCATGTCGGCTTCGGCAGTGCCGCTTTGTTCGCATTCTTTCAGAAACTCGGCAAGTTGTGGATTGGACTTGGCGGCATGGAGCGCCAGCGGATGCGCAGCTGCAACCGCGCAAAACGTCACACCCATGATGGTATCGGCTCGGGTGGTATAGACCCACAGCAATTCGTCCTTGCCATCCAGTTGGTAAGGAAAGGCGAAACGTACGCCGTAACTTTTACCGATCCAGTTGGCTTGCATGGTCTTGACCTGTTCCGGCCAACCATCCAGCGTTTCCAACGATTGCAGCAATTCATCCGCATAGTCGGTAATCTTCAAAAACCATTGCGCGATTTCTTTGCGCTCGACTTTCGTATCGCAACGCCAGCAACAGCCATCGATGACTTGTTCATTAGCAAGCACGGTCATGTCGTTCGGACACCAATTGACCGGCGCAGTCTTTTTATAGGCCAAGCCTTTTTCGAGGAGTTTCAGGAAAAACCACTGCTCCCATTTGTAATAGCTGGGATCGCAGGTGGCGATTTCCCTGTCCCAATCGTACCCGAAGCCCAAGCGCTTAAGCTGGTCGCGCATATAATCGATATTACTGTAGGTCCAATCGGCTGGATGCACGCCGTGTTGCATGGCGGCATTCTCGGCGGGCAAACCGAACGCATCCCACCCCATCGGTTGCAGGACGTTTTTACCCAGCATACGTTGATAGCGGCTGATGACATCACCAATCGTATAATTGCGGACATGTCCCATGTGCAACTTGCCGCTGGGATAAGGAAACATGGAAAGACAATAATATTTCTCGGCGGACGGCTTTTCCGTCGCTTTGAAAGCACCAGTTTCCGCCCAAATTTTTTGTACTTTTTGCTCTATGTCAAGCGGTTGATAATTTTCCTGCATCCGTATCGTCTATCGCCAATCAAAAACGTTAGAATACCGTACAGAAGAGTAAATCTAAAGTGGCATTTTTTGAGGAGCAACACCATGGACAAAAACAAACAGACTAGCGCTTACACCGAACTAATGGAACACGTTTACACCGCAATGGATAATACGCTGCATAATCTCGCGGATGCTTTGGAAATCGCCAAGGAAAAAATCGCTAAAGCCAGCGACCTGACGCTGGAGGAAATCGACATTATCTCGGATGCCTTGAAGCGCGACATTGAAAGCGCAGCCCACGGTTTGCCGGATAAAAAAGACAAAAACTCACTTTCGGAATGGTTTAAATTCGACATTGAATTAATTGAGAATTTTGCCTTGGACGCCTTTCTCAGCGTGGCAGATAAAACCCGCATCGAACTCGCCGAACTTGGTGAGCAGGCGAAACACCATACGTATAAAAGCGGCGTTGTAACTTTGCCAGGAACGTTCCAATGCGAAAAGTGCGGCAAGGAAATCGCTTTCAAAACGACCAGCCAAATTCCCGAATGCCCCGCCTGTCACGGCGAGACCTTCAAACGGATTTGATATTGCTTGGGTTAGTCCTATAATGAGGTTTTCATCTATTTGATTTAGCGGGTAAATAATATGCGTAGAGTGATTTTTAACCAGAAAGGCGGCGTTGGTAAATCGACTATAACCTGTAATTTGGCAGCAATAAATGCCGTCGAAGGAAAAAAAACCTTGGTTATCGACCTCGATATTCAGGGAAATTCCACCCAGTACTTGCTTGGGAAAAAGGTGGCTGAAAGCGATAAAACCATTGCCCATTTTTTTAAAGACTGCCTAAGCCTTTCTTTATTTGGAAATAGCGCTAATTCCGGCCTTGAAAATGTCATCCATGAAACTCCTTTCCCCAACCTTTATGTGATCCCTTCGCATCCTGAACTCGAGTCCTTACAAACCCGTCTGGAGTCGCGCATGAAAACATTCAAGCTGCGGGAAGCATTGGATAAGCTGACGGGATTCGACAATATTTATCTCGATACGCCGCCGGTTCTTAGTTTCTACAGCCAATCAGCCCTGGTTGCCGCCGATAAATGTCTAATCCCGTTCGATTGCGACAGCTTCTCCAGGGAAGCCTTATACACCCTGATGCAGACCATTTCGGAGATTAAAGCCGACCATAATCAAAGGTTGGAAATCGAGGGCATTATTGTCAACCAATTCCAAAAACAGGCTAATTTGCCGCAACAAATGGTTGATATGTTAATCGCGGAAGGTTTACCCGTACTCGGCGCCATGCTGTCGCCTTCGATTAAAGTCCGGGAATCCCATTCCGTATCGCAGCCGTTGGTCCATTATGTCCCGAACCATAAATTGACCCATGAATATCGGGCGTTATACACGGAAATCCACGGCAATTGATGCGGTATTAATATAAGCC
>JBGAWU010000047.1:0-296 GCA_044227425.1 Methyloglobulus sp. | reverse complement strand
TCTAACCTTGCAAATTCGTATCTGGATCAACGGCAAGCTAATCCGAACAACCACAAAATCCCGCCCATAAAAAAACCCAGCCGTAGCTGGGTTTTTTAAACGGATAAAGATCTTAGAGTGCGATGTGGCTTGACTCTGATGGTCTTTGTTTTGTTCCGTCTTGAGGATCCATACAGCCCGTTAAGCCAACAATCATTAATGCGACAGCTACAAGTGATATAACTTTTTTCATAATATTATCCTCCAATGGGTTTCAATTTTTTATTTTATTGTGCGCCTTAGAAGCACAGTGAATT
>JBGAWU010000472.1:0-1024 GCA_044227425.1 Methyloglobulus sp. | reverse complement strand
GCCAATGAAGTATGGATAAAAAACGGCAAAAATACCAATACACAACGGCATTTGGCAATACGTTAAATCAAGCCGAATCTATAGATTTATTCTGAAGTGGCCTGAAGAATAAGCTTGGACTTAGTGGCAGGCTGGCTTTAGAATTGAAACCAGCGGTTATTTTTCTGATTATTTCAAAAGGCTAATGTTTATTGGCGCGATGAAAAAGCTAAAAGAAGCAAAAACCAGCTTAATTAACGAGTAACAATTATTTTTACAGTACACGACAATCAAGAGGCTCTAACATGATAAAGACATTAAAATCGTTGTTTGTGACCGCGCTACTCAGCGTTGCAATGGCTGGCACATACGCGTTTGCCGAAAGTGGTGCGGAAGTAAAAGCCGCAATAGACCAAACCATCGCAAAATTAGAGGAAGCATCTGCCGCTTTTGATAAGGGAACAGACCCTAAAGTGTTGGTCGAAATGGTTATGGAAGCCAAACAGTTACAAAAAACGATTTCGACTTCAGATGCCAAAATTTCCATTGTCAAAGCAAGAGGAACCAATAAGCTTGGGCAAGCGCGTACCAGCCTTAATGACGGCGATTTAAAAGCTGGCGGTGAAGCAATAAAAGAAGCTTTAGCCAGTTATAAAGAAGTCAAAGAAAAATATAACGCAACCCACTAACTTAACAAAATTAGCCGCATTTTCGCTGTACGGCTGCATGGGTTCAGAAGTAGCCGTTGCTAGCGGTTATGTGGCTTTAGAGAACGTAGGAGCGCTATTGCGTACCCTGTCTACCAGTTGGACCTGCCAGATTGACGGACGGATTGCACACGATTCAGGCGCTATAAAACTGTAATAGCTGAATCAAAAAGATGGTCTCAAACTTAATCTGACAAGTTACCGGATTATATTGTGTTGCTTGTCAGGTTAAATATAGCCAAGAGATCATCTAATGTTAATTAATGTCGGGGCGCGCTGACGAACATACACACACAGAAAGTCTTGTTTGTTAGTTATTTTGGCGTCAATGAGAATGG
>JBGAWU010000471.1:0-1129 GCA_044227425.1 Methyloglobulus sp. | reverse complement strand
AAAGCTGGGCGGATCGACAAAAATATTGAGCATTACGCCGTTATTTGCCACCGAAAACAACCATTGGCTGATGCTAATCAGAAGATCGTACAACAGCGCGGTTTTTCATTTCTCCGGTTTTCGGATCCTTGTATTGCAGGTCGAGTGTTACCGTATCGGTAGAGTTTATGGCGATGACAGTTTTTCCACTCGATGTCGTTAACAACCCCAAGCCATTGCCGGTATTAGAATTGGCGTTGACGTCAGGCGTTTGGGGCGATACCGGCAACAGTACAACAATATCGGAGTCGTTGTTGTTGATAATTTTGCATAAATTAGTTGAATTTTCGTTGCCTATGCTATTTTTCTCCAAGTTGACTGTTTGAATTTAGCTTGAAATCTTCGGCATTCGATAAAGCCATTGAAGCCGCTATTTTGCGGGCGGAGATAAAACTGCCACTCAGTACGGGTGTAGTTTGGTTGCGATAATTGTCAATTCCGGTTTTGCGCCTGCCTGAAAAAACTGAGTCATAGACATTTTGTTTTCAACCTCAATATGTTTGCTGCATCTGATCAGTTTTCCCGTTGTATGTTGATAAATAATGTGTATGATTGCACGTTAATTAATCAAAACTTCTAGCTACATTTATTGAGAGAAATCATGAAACTAATAACTGCGATTATTAAACCCTTCAAGATGGATGACGTGAGGGAAGCCTTGTCGGAAATTGGCGTAGCAGGCGTAACCGCAACCGAAGTTAAAGGCTTTGGCAGACAGAAAGGCCACACTGAGCTGTACCGCGGCGCAGAGTATGTGGTTGATTTTCTGCCTAAGGTAAAGCTGGAAATTGCGGTAAGCGACGATATCCTGGATA
Organism: Methyloglobulus sp.; assembly: GCA_044227425.1. GTDB lineage: Bacteria > Pseudomonadota > Gammaproteobacteria > Methylococcales > Methylomonadaceae > Methyloglobulus. The sequence goes on along the minus strand of JBGAWU010000471.1, from coordinate 275 downwards.
AAGCGGTAGAAACCATCGTCAACGCCGCCAACACCGGTAAAATCGGTGACGGTAAAATCTTTGTAACCAACCTCGAACAAGTGATCCGTATTAGGACGGGCGAAACCGGGGAAGATGCCATCTAACCGGCGCTTAGGATTAATGATGTTTTTCAAAAATAATAACTATAAGCTGTTTTTCGCCTTGTTTTTAACCCCTGCCTTGGCGTCATCAGCCGAATTAAATCAGGCTAATACCGCATGGATTCTCACTTCAACCGCCTTGGTCTTATTTAT
>JBGAWU010000470.1:0-1343 GCA_044227425.1 Methyloglobulus sp. | reverse complement strand
TTTACTTTGCCCGGCGTACGTCGAAAGGCTTAACTTATATGGGATTCCTTTCTTAAACCCTGATCCGGCATTACCTTACGATTATTTTTGCGATAGGCCTTTAGGTCAAATTATTCAATGGCCCGTACCCAAAATGGCTATTCAACAATTAATCAAATAGCACAATTCGTGGCTTTCAAACTGCTGGGTTTCTTCCAACAATCGGTTTCCCTGAACTAGATTTTTCAACTATAAGGTATGAAGTTACGTTAGAATACTGCCCCTAATGAGTATTTAGAGGCCATTGTGTATGTTGAACAAACTCTTTCCCATTCTGATAGCGTCTTTTTTTCTCAGCGGGTGCGCGACGAGTCCAACGGGCAGGACCCAATTCATCATGTTGCCTGAAACCCAGGTTGACCAGATGGGCTTGCAAGCGTTCGACACGCTCAAACGGGATAAAAAAATCAGTTATAACGCCCAATACAACCAAGCGACTACCTGTATCGCACAAGCGATTGCCCATGAAGTCGGGGGGAATTGGGAAGTCGTGGTTTTCGAAGACAGCACGCCCAATGCTTTCGCCCTGCCCGGCAATAAGGTGGGCGTTTATACCGGTATGCTGAAATTGGTGGACAATCAAGAACAGCTTGCAGCGGTTATCGGCCATGAAATCGGCCATGTGTTGGCAAAACATAGCAACGAACGTGCTTCGCAAGAAATGGCGGTCAGCCAGGGTATGAATATTTTGCAGGCCATGACAATGCCGACGTCCACTTTAGGTCAGCTTGGTTTCGGGCTGTTGGGTATCGGCGCTGAATACGGCGTATTGAAACCTTATGGCCGCACCCAGGAAAGCGAGGCCGATATTATTGGCGTCGATTTAATGGCGAAAGCGGGTTTCGACCCTCGGTACAGTATTTCCTTGTGGCAAAAAATGGAACAGGCCACCCAAGGTAAACAACCGGTTGAGTTTATGTCTACCCACCCGTCCCATGCCACCCGAATACAAGATTTGGAACAGCACATGCCGCAAGCGATGGCTTTATTTCAACAAGCCCAAGCGATGGGCAAGCAGCCCCACTGCATTTAATTAGTAGGTTATTGTTAAAGCATGAATCCTGGTTTGGCGTTATGCCATCCTTATCCTTTTGAAAAACTGGCCCAACTTAAATCCGGTATTGTTCCGCCGTCCGATAAGTCGCATATCGCTTTGTCCATCGGCGAACCGGCGCATCCGACGAGTGCGATGAACAGCCCGCAAAGCCCGATCCGAATCAGGCTGCGAACAGCGGTCCCCGCGACACGCATGTGGCGGGCCCCGGCGTCAGGCCAGCGCACTGCTCAGTTTCGCGTGCTCCTGC
>JBGAWU010000046.1:0-10727 GCA_044227425.1 Methyloglobulus sp. | reverse complement strand
CTTTGGACAATACAAATTGAGCAGGCCTTGAATGCGCAATTCAAAGTCCGTTTACTCAGCCGCTACGGCTTGCGCAACTATCAGGCGCCATTTCGGCATCGGGATACCCAACTCTGGACGCTCGGTTCACATCTTGAATGGACCATTAGCGAGAATGTCGAATTATTGATGGGTTACCATTATGAACAAGGTTACGCAAAGCCCAACCGCGCCATCGGTTCTGCCGACGATGTATCGTATATCAACCATTACGCGTCTGCTGAGCTTAAGGTGTTGCTAATGGAAAAATTAAGCGCAAATTTCATTTTCGACTTTGAAAAAAACGACTTCACCTCGGCAAACCAACGCGATGATCATTACCGGGCATTTGAAACCGTCTATCAAGGCGAAATAGAGCTGCTTTATGAATTTACCGATGCTATGACCTTCAAACTAGGCTGGCAACATGGCCAACGCAAATTGAATACTGAACTGCAAACAGTGCGTAACACCAATGCCTGGTTAGGAATCGAATATGTCTTTTAAGGTTACGACTAAAATTGGACTCATTACTGTTTTCACTGCAGCATTGCTTCATTCAGCCAAGCTTTGGGCAAACCCCTCGCTCGGCTTGCCCGACTTACCGTTCCCCATTGGCAACCCGCAAACAGCGGAAAAAATCGCCCTGGGAAAACGGCTATTTCACGACCCACGGTTTAGTGCGGACGGCACGGTCAGTTGCGCCAGTTGCCACCAAGACAGCAAAGCCTTTACCGACGGCTTACCGAAAGCGGTCGGTATTAACGCCCAAATAGGCAAACGGAATACGCCCACTATTCTCAACGCCGTGTTCTATGAAACTCTATTTGTAGATGGCCGTGCCGATAGCCTGGAGAATCAAGCTTCAGGGCCTTTGTTAAATCCCGCCGAACATGGCTTGAAAAATGTCGACAGCTTAATTGCGATTGTTCAAGCAGATAAAAGCTATGCCGAATCGTTCGACAATGTGTTTGCTGTAACGACCGATGATATTTCGATTAATCATGCAACGAAGGCGATTGCCGCTTACGAACGCACCCTGATTGCGGGTAATTCGCAGTTTGACCGCTACCTGTTTGCCAGCGATAACTCGGCTTTGTCGGCCAGTGCACAGCGTGGGTTAGTGGTTTTCCAGGACAAGGGCAATTGTGTCACTTGCCATGAAATCTCCTGGAACAACGCCCTGTTTACCGACAACCGTTTTTACAATATTGGCGTGGGTTTTAAGGCATTGGAACCAACGTTGCCCCAAATGCTACCTTTGTTACAAGACGGCAAAAACTTAGATGAGTTAACGCTAACAGACGGACAACGTTCAGAACTCGGACAATTCAACGTCACGAAGCAACCTGGCGACTTGGGCAAATTCAGGACACCAACGTTAAGGAATATTGCCTTAACAGCGCCCTATATGCACGATGGGAGCATGAATACATTGGAAGAGGTGGTTGAACATTATGATAAAGGCGGCGAACCCAATCAATTTACCGACCGCAACATTTTTCCCTTGCACCTGACCCAACAGGAAAAACAAGATTTAGTCGCCTTCATGCAGGCGTTGACCAGCCAAACCTTACCAAAATAACTGGAGAACAATCATGCATAAAACACCGGCAATTATATTAATTTTTGCAGTAACGTCTGCCTATGCTGAAAATTTCAGCACCGCGCCTATTGTTAACCCTAACGAAAAGCAGGATTGAAGACTGAAAAGAAGTGCTGTTGACTTCGGAACCTATCTTTCTAACTGATTCATCGGAAAATCTTATGAATAGCCAAAAATTATTGCCACTAATTCTCTTACTATCTGTTGGCTGTATTATTTCGGGTTGCGAACAAGCCCCAAAGCCCGCCAATTCCAGCCAAACCGTTATCAAAAAATACTCGAAAACGACCACTATAGAAGGGACTGTCGGCTCCGGACATTCGATAATCAAGACGGGAGCTATTGAAATCACTGACGAAAATGGGCGGAAAATAACGGCAGTCGCCATTGAGAACGGCCATTTTCAGGCGGAAATCCCGTCCGGCACTGTTTTACCTTTACTGTTGAATTTTTCTTCGGAAAACCATCCGGACAAATTAATCTCCGTGGTTTTTTATGAAGACGTGACCAACTATTTCATCGATCCATCAACGACTGCAATTGCCAAAGTCGCCAAAGCCATGGGGGGTTATACCCACGCCAATCTGGTTAGGGCGGCCGAAGACACCACACACACGCCGGACGCCAACAAAACCACGACAGGCTGGCGGGGTGACCCTACGACGCAGTATGGGGGGCTGGCATTGAGCCATTAAATGGCTTGTCGTTACAAGAAAAAAATCAAAAAGCTGGTGCTATTTCTCAAGTGTTGGCAACAAACACCTGTGTCTTGGGCTTAAGGAATTTCTGTCAGATAAGAATCTAAAAAAGGATGCTACATAGTTGACGTATGAGAATATTAAATGTTAGCTTTTTGATATAAAGGTTTTTCCTTATTTGTGTCGAAAAAGTAAAAAATTAATAACACAATCCATTACAATCAATAAGCCGCTTTCAATAATTGTGTTATTTTCAGTTGCCCATAATAAATACTAATGAAGCACGAATTAATCTGTCTTGATAAGGGTAACAACAGTTATCTATTGCGGCTCAGCGGTACATGCCTTTTGCTAGATAATGAGGTAAGTATCGACTCGGTAATAACCGAGTTAACCACGTTAAAATCCCTATCACAGTTATCGTTGGATATGACCGGGATAAGCCAATGGGATATGCGCCTGGTTACTTTGATCTATAACCTGCGTAATTACTGTTCGGCAAAAGGCATTAAATTTTCCTACGACGCATTACCTGACGGTGTGATCAAATTGTTAACCCTGTCAACTACGGCGGTTACGGAACCCGTCTCACAATCATCGGAATCCGGCAATAAAACGCAATTAATAGCAATCATAAAAAAATATATTTCGCCATTATTTCTCAAGGTAAAAAATATCTTAAGTTTTATTGGTCTGGTTATTCAAAGTATGGGGCGGTTTATCACCGGCCGTGCCCAATATAGGCGTCAAGATTTAATTTTACTTCTTCAAAAAGCAGGCGTTGAAGCACTGCCTATCATTAGTTTGATCAGCTTGCTAATTGGTTTGATTATCGCTTTTGTCGGGGCGGTTCAACTAACGTTATTCAGCGCCGAAATCTATACCGCTAACATCGTAGGCTTGGCAATGGTGAGGGAGATGGGTTGCATGATGACGGGCGTAATCGTTACCGGACGGACCGGCGCTTCCTACGCTGCAGAGATTGGCGCCATGCAATCCAATGAGGAAATCGACGCCTATAAGACCATGGGTATCGACCCGATTGATTTTTTGGTGTTACCTAGGGTACTCGCTTTGGTGCTAATGATGCCGCTGCTGTGCATTTACTCCGATATTGTCGGTATCATCGGCGGTTATTTGACCGGTTTGAAAATGTTTAACTTTTCCTGGATTGAGTATTTTACCCAAACCAAATCCAGCATTAAAGTCACCGATGTTTACGTTGGTATCAGCAAGAGTGTGTTCTTCGGCTTCATTATTGCCGTAACCGGTTGTTTATATGGCATAAACTCAGGAAGAAGCTCCATCGCGGTCGGCAAGGCTACGACCGGCGCCGTGGTTTCAGGAATTGTCAGCATCATCATCGTCGACTCCATATTTACCATCATCTTCCAGCGTTTGGGAATATAACTATGACTTCGGAAGTGGTCATCGAGGTTAAAAACCTGACCATGCGTTATGGCGACGTAGTTATTCAGCGTGATCTCAATTTTCGCGTCCACAAAGGTGATATCTTTATTCTGATGGGAGGCAGCGGTTGCGGAAAAAGCACACTGCTACGTCATCTGATTGGTTTAATCAGACCTTCAGTTGGAGAGGTTTTATATTCGGGCAAGAATTTTTGGGAAGGCGACAATGCCTCCCGACTTAACATCATTCGGGACATAGGCGTGTTATATCAAAATGGCGCGCTATTTACCTCCATGACTTTGCAAGAAAATGTGGCCATACCCTTGACCGAACACACCCATTTATCACAGTCAGAAATCATGGAAATTGCGAGATTCAAGTTAGCGTTAGTCGGTTTAACCGGATTTGAATGCTATTACCCTGCCCAAATCAGTGGAGGCATGCGCAAACGCGCTGGGTTGGCAAGGGCTATTGCCTTGGATCCGAACATTTTGTTTTTTGACGAGCCTTCGGCCGGGCTTGATCCCATTAACGCGAAATTACTGGATGACTTGATTATCAATTTAAGGGATAGTATGAATGCAACAATCGTGATGGTAACGCATGAGTTAGCCAGCATTTTTGCAACCGCGACCAATTCGGTCTTTTTAGATGCCGAAACCAAAACCATCATTGCTGAAGGCAAACCTTCAGAGCTTTTAGCCAGCCATAACAATAAAAAAGTCACTCAATTTTTGACTCGCGATTTTTCGGTAAATATTTAGGATATGCAGGATGAGCCAAGAAAATAACGCTCCTTACTTTATTGGATTGTTTGTAGTAGGTGCGCTGTTATTGCTACTTATCGGCTTGCTATTCATTTCAGACAGTAGTTTCGGCAAAAAAAACTATCGTTATGTGGTCTATTTTGATGAATCCTTAAATGGTTTAACTATAGGAGCACCGGTCAAACTTAAAGGCGTACAGATTGGCAAAGTCACCGATATACAAGTGCAGGTAGACAACCAAAAACATCAAATCGTGACACCGGTTTTTATTGAGGTCATGCCGGATAAGATTGTCCATACCACCGGGTATGATAACTATATGAAAAATATCCAGGACTTAATTGCCAAAGGCCTGCGCGTACAACTGCAATTGACCAGTTTAGTCACCGGTCAGCTCTATTTGGAAGCCAAAATGATGCCGAATACGCCTATTCGACTCTCCGGCATAAAAAACGATGTACTGGAAATACCTACCGTCCCATCCATACAACAAAATGTGTCCGGTATTCTGGGCAAATTAGAAAAGATTCCTATGGATGAAATCATTGCCGAACTGGTCGAAGTTGTCCATAGCATAAAGTTGTTGAGCGCAGCACCGGAAACCAAACAAAGCCTGTTAGATTTGGCGGAAACTTTAAACGCCACCCATCGCATGATGGATAATCTGAACCAGATTGCGCCTTCCACGTTGAAGGATATCGGCAAAACAGCAAGGACGGCAGACCGTTTATTGGGGCGGGTTGATCTGGATATCGAGACCATCCTCAAACAAGTCAAAACAGATTTAACTACAGCCGATAAATCATTAGTTTTGCTCAATGACACCATTGGCAAGCTCAATAGTAATTTAACCAAAAACCCAGAGTTAGGAAAAAATTTGAACGGCTTACTAAGCAACGCCGAACAAATACTGGATCCAAACAGCCAAACGCTCCAAAACCTTAATGACATGATGAAGGATGTCTCGAAAGCAACTCAATCGGTGCGTTTCTTGAGTGATTATTTAGCCAAGCATCCAGAATCATTACTGCAAGGCAGGGAATACCATCCAGACTAGTTAGCAAATATCGGACGGATTCAAGTAACATGTGCATAAAGCGGGAGGTTTTAATCCAGAAAATGTTTAACCTTTACCGACCCTATTTGCTTTCCTTTAAAACATCAAATTTTAAGCGGTTGGAATAACATGGTGTCAACAGCGGAAGTTAATAAGCGCAGATTCCAATGAAAGGGTTAACAATTAACCTTTAAATGGTATTCTGGCCTTGTTTCGACTGCGGAATTTATCGATTATGGACTTAAAATCATTATCGCGAGAACTGCTCTATTTTACTTTCTTCTATAACCTCTTTGGTTTTGTCTCATTTGCTTTTCCTGAGACGCTAGGCAAAATATCAGGCTTGCCCGCGCGCACTCAACTAATCTATTCATCATTTGGCGCGGGAACGATTTTGATGTGGGCTTTTGCTTTTAGCGCGGCAAGCGCATTTTAACCGGCCTTTATTTTGGGTTGGTGCGCTGGGTAAATTTAATTTATACGTTGCCTTGCTAATAAGCTGGCAAAATGGTGAGATTACTTCCAAACCGGTATTATGCGGTTTCTGGATGTTGTAATGGGATCAGTTTGGGTGGCCTATTTGCTTAAATCCTGCGCCAACGTATCCTAAATGTTGCGAACAAACCGATGAACACAATCAAACCAAAATTATTTTGTTTAATCCCTGTAGGGTTTGTAAGTTAGGTGCTATGAAACTGAGAAACTATTTAATTTATCTAATAAGCCCAATCGTTTTGCTTGGTTGTGTGCATTCGCCTGAAAATGAATATTACCTAATCCAATCAAGCCTTACGCAAAATCCAGCTACGTGGGCTAACAATGCCAATAAAAATTTGTTGATCCGTAATGTTAACGTGGCGGATTATTTGGATAGATTGAATCTGGTGACTTTTCAGGAAGATGGGAAATTAAAAATTGATGATTTTCACCAATGGGCGGAACCCTTAAATAGCAACATCAGAAGTGTTTTGGCTCAAGATCTTGCTCATTATCTGGCGTCAACTCAGGTTTACGACCAAAAAATGAACGCGGTCAGCCATCCTGATTTTATTCTGGATGTTTCATTCAGCAAGTTGGACAATAAGAACAATAAATCTTTGCATTGCAAAGCAGAATGGATGCTGACGCTGGCAAATAATAAGGACAGCAAGGTTGGCAACTTCGATGTTTCTCTGCCAATGGTGAATGGCAACCATAAAGTTGCAACTGAAACTATCAGTCACTGCCTAGATTTAATAGCTAAAGATATGGCCAATCAGTTAACACGAGAATCTTATCTTTCCAATTAATATTAATTAAAAAATCCTGGCTTGTTAATTTTAAAATTCTTAATATTTTGTTTTAAAATAAATTTTTTTGTCTGTATTCTTAATCAAGCATATTTTTCAAAATACCAATACTACCAAAGCGTAAAAATTAAGGGTAAGGCTTTAAAGAATAATGCTTATAGGCATCAGGCGTCTTATAACTGGCCGCGACTATCCAACCTCCACCCATCGACTTGTAAAGGTTAATCGCTGCCACTAAATGGGCGCTGAGCGCTTGTGCCTGAGCCGTTTTTGCTTCGTAAAACTGCCTTTGCGCATCAAGCAAGGATATGTAATCCACATAACCTTCATCGTAACGCAACTGCGATAGCCGTAAGTAATCCCTGACTGCACCCACCCTTTGCGATAAGGCTTCTATTTGCCCCAGAGTTTTTTGATGGGCAACCAGACTATCCTCAAATTCGCGGAAAGCATTGATAATCGTTTTTTGATAATTATTCAGCATGAACTTTTTTTCCGCTTCGGCAGACTGCACTTGCCCTGCTATTCTGCCCGCAGTAAAAATGGGGCCGATCACCTTGGTCCCTATCGTCCAGAAATTGGCGCCCGGGACGAAGAGACTGGCCAATTCTATACTGGTTTGGCCGACATCGCCGGTCAGCTGAATTTTTGGAAAATACTCTCCTCTGGCCACACCGATGCGAGCATTGGCGGAAATTAGGGTTTGCTCCGCTTGCTGGATATCAGGCCGACGCAATAATAGATCCGACGGCAATCCAGCCGGAATAGCGGGACGGCCGATTTCATACAGTGGGCTACCACGTGTAATTGACATAGGATTGGCTCCCAGCAATACAGCTAAAGCGTGTTCAGTCTGGGCAATTTGTTGTTCGTACTGGGGGATTAAAGCTTTTCGCGTCTGCAGCTCTGATCTGGATTGACTAGCTTCGAGTTGGGAGGTATAGCCCATTTCAAAACGCCTTTGGTTTATCCTGTCTTGCTCTTCCAGACTTTTGACAATCTGGCGGGTAATGTCGAGAATGGCGTCAAGTGTACGCAATTGAACATAAGTTTGGGCGGCCGAACTTACCACGGTTAACAAAACGGTATCGCGGGCGTACTGCTGGTTCATTAAATCGGCGAATGCCGCTTCATTGGCGCGGCGCAACTGCCCCCAAATATCAAGCTGCCAAATAGCGGTAGCGCCAATACTGGCAAAATCGGTATCCGGAGCTGTCCCTGAAAAAAACGGATTAGTGAAGCCGCTAATTTGCTGGCGATTATAAGCGCCACTACCGCTCAATTGGGGAAATAAATTGGAACGTGTAGTGCGGAGAATTCCAGCATATTGTTCCATCCTGGCATACGCCATTTTTACATCTAGATTGTTTGCCAATACCCGGTCGATCAAGCGATTCATTTCTGGATCGCCGAATTGTTGCCACCAGTAGGTGTTTACGGTTTGGCGCGACGTTTCCGGTGAAAAGCGCCAAGTCTTAGGCACCGCCACTTGCGGTTTTTGATAGTCAGGTCCCACCAAATAGCAACCACTTATACACAGGGCTAGGCTTAAAATGATCCCTCTAATCATGGTTAACTTCCCCTGCACCCATGTCGTTTTTATGTTTTGACTTATTAGCTGTATTTTCAATGAAATAAAATAGCGCAGGCGTCATGAAAATACTGATCAAACTGGCAGCCAACATACCGCCGATCACAACAAACCCCAAGACATTTCGGGCAAGTGCTCCCGCACCGCTAGCGAGCGCCAAAGGTACGCACCCCAAAATAAAAGCAAAAGACGTCATCAATATTGGCCTTAGGCGAATCCTGGCCGCTTCAAGCGCCGCATCAACCACTGGTTTACCCGAATCCACGCCAGCTCTTGCAAACTCAACAATCAAGATGGCATTTTTTGCCGCCAATCCTATGAGCATGACCAAACCGATTTGGGCATAGACATTATTATCAAAGCCACTTAGTTTTAAACCCAAATAAGCGCCTGCCACAGCAATCGGCGTACCCAACAGCACACTAAATGGCAAACTCCAACTTTCATATTGCGCCGCCAAGATCAGGAATACGCACAGCAGGGAAAAGCCAAAAACCGCCATAGGCGGAATCCCTTGTTGTGCTTTCTTCTCCTGGTAACTCATGCCCATATAATCGTAACCCATCTCTTTAGGCATCGTTTCTTCAAAGACTTCTTCTAAAGCCGCCATCAATTGCGCCGAGCTGTAGCCCGGCTTGGCGGAGGCATTGATCTGTGCGCTACGGAAAAGATTGTAGCGCATGGTAAATTCTGGGCCATAAACCTTGTGTACCGTCAATACGGTGGACAAAGGAACGTTCACCCCGTCGTTGTTACGTACATAGAACTCACCTAAGCCCTTTTCATCCTTGCGATAAGCGCCGTCAGCCTGGACATATACCTGCCACTGACGGCCAAAACGGTTAAAGTAATTGATAAACCCACTACCCATGTAGGCTTGCAAAACAGTATAAAGATCGGATAATTTAATCCCTTGCTTCAGCACCTTATCTTGGTCAATATCGACATACATTTGCGGAGTCGCCGGAATAAGCGTAGTCGAAACCATTGCAACTTCCGGACGTTTTTGCGCTGCTTCCAGGAATTTTTTGGTGTTTTCCGCCAAAAACTCGACATCCCGTCCAGCCCTGTCTTCTAACACCATAGTGGCTCCGCCCGATGAACCCACCCCAGGAATAGCTGGTGGTGGAAACGCAAAACCAATGGCCTCTGGAATAGATGCCATTGCCTTGTTAATATTCATTTTAACAGCCTCGTACCGCTCTTCCGGCTCAGTACGTTCATGCCACGGCTTTAAGTGAATGAAAAATACCGCGTTATACGTGCTTTGTGCCCCGCTAATCAAATTAAAACCACTAACGGTGGCGACATTTGAAAAACCAGGAATTTTTTTTAAAATATCTGTCACTTTTTTTACGACCGCATCAGTGCGTTGTAAAGAGGAAGCATCCGGCAATTGGACGCTACCATACAGATAGCCCTGATCCTCATCCGGAAGGAACCCACCTGGAATTGATTTGCCGAGAATACCCGCACATAACGTCACACCCAGCAAGATCAACAGTGTCATGGCCATTTTTCGGATCAATAAACCGCAGATATTGACGTAGCCGTTTGTCGCTGCTCCAAAAACCTGGTTAAAGCGGTCAAAAAACTTTTGCAACAAAGAATTGCTTTTATGTTCGCTTTTAGGCTTTAGCATTAATGCCGATAACGCTGGGCTTAAACTGAGTGCATTAAACGCTGAAATAATGACCGAAACCGATAACGTTATGGCAAACTGCCGATAAAGCTCGCCCGTAATGCCTGGAATAAAGGCTGTTGGCAAAAATACAGCCGTCAAAATTAGCGCGATGGCAACAATAGGCCCACTGACCTCTTGCATCGCTTTCAACGCGGCGTCTTTTGGCGACAAGCCCTGTTCAATATGATGCTCGACGGCTTCCACCACCACGATAGCATCATCAACCACCAAACCGATGGCTAACACCAAACCCAACAATGATATGGTATTGATAGAAAATCCAAGCAAGGGGAACACAAGAAAGGTTCCTACCAACGAAACCGGCACAGCCAACAATGGGATCAAGGTTGTCCGCCATCCTTGCAAAAACAAATACACCACAACAATTACTAACGCCAAAGCATCAAATAACGTCGTTACAATCTCATCCATCCCTTCGGTCACAGGCGTTGTAGTATCTAATGCCACCGCGTAATCCAAATCCTGCGGAAAGCGCGATTTAAGTTCCTCCATCTTTTTTTTGGCGCCTTCACCGGCTTGCAACGAATTAGAGCCCGGTAAGTGATATAGAGCGATAAGCGCCGTTGGTTTACCATCCATATGGCCA
>JBGAWU010000469.1:0-1351 GCA_044227425.1 Methyloglobulus sp. | reverse complement strand
TTGCAACGAATATTCCGACGTACTCGAAATGAGATGCTTATACCGCGACGTGATATTCCAACCGGCGACGCTAGCGCTATCCGCTGTCCTCTTTAAGAACGGCGGAATTAACGTGGGTAACAAATAGCCCTGGTTCAGTTGATTTTGATAGACATCGCCCTGCACAGTCACATTATCATGGTCAGACAAGCGGGAATCGACCCGAAAACCACCTTGTTGGCGGCTCCAGCTATCACCGGTCGGGCCGTTATCCAACGCCTTGAACTCGGAACGGTTAAAGCCTTTCACATAAAGACGGCCAAACGTATCTTCCGACAGTTTTTTTCCGTAACGGAAAGAACCGAAACCGGCTTCCAGGTTTCCGCCTCCCGCCGTTAATAAGCCGCCTTGGGTCTTTTCGGTATTCTTGGTAATGATATTTATAACACCGTTTACCGCATTGGCGCCCCAAAGCGTTGCCCCCGGCCCGCGGATAACTTCGATACGGTCAACATCTTCGAGCATGACATCCTGGGCGTCCCAGTACACACCGGAAAAAGTCGGTGAATACACCGTCCGTCCGTCGATTAAAACCAGCAATTTATTGGCGAAACCGCCATTAAAACCGCGCGCCGTTATCGCCCATCGGCTCGAACCGACTCTCGCCACCTCGACACCCGGCGCCATCCGCAAGGCTTCGGGAACGCTGGTAACACCTGAGCGTTTAATATCTTCGTTTGAAATCACAAAAATTGCCGACGGCGCATCGGAAAGCGCCTGGGCTTTTTTTGAAACCGAAGTGACTTTCACTTTCAGCAAATCAGCCATATCAAGATCAGTCACGTCTTTCACACCGGATTCCGACGGTTCTGTTTCTGCCCATGCCAACGAGCTAAAACCAAAGAACAGACATAAAAAGATCAATTTTTTTTTCATCCAGTAACTCTACAATAAAAATGCATTGCTGCGGACAAAAAAGTTGTACCGGTACAAATGCAATAAAATCAGGGGTTTTCTTTCATAGGCGCACGAGTACATAATCATTACGTTAATTGTCCCAAAAATCTGCATTGATCGTCACAAAAAAACACAGGGACAATGAATAACGGCTGTTAGTTATTAAATTCGCTAAGTGCGCGCAAAGTAACCATTATCTTTGAAGCCTGTAAACTAACAATTATAGAGTTATCTTATTCCGCACATGCTTACTTAAAAGACAAGTCGTTAATACGGTTGCCTTAACGTATAATAAGCGTTTAACAGGGACAACCAAGGGTTGCAAAACGCCCGCTAACCGCCCTAAGATTAATGCCTTCAGCCGCTGGGAACTTGAATGACAAACTTGCCAACCGACTTAAAATACGCCGCTTCC
>JBGAWU010000468.1:0-1384 GCA_044227425.1 Methyloglobulus sp. | reverse complement strand
ACGTTTATGTGCCGAATTCGGGCGAAGCGTTAGCCCGGCTGGATTACCGTAAAACCTGGGACGCGGAATTTCTGACGTATTGCCGGCAATTGCAAAGTAAAAAACCGCTTATCGCCTGCGGCGACTTTAATGTCGCGCACCGGGAAATCGATATTGCCCGCCCCAAACCGAATTACAATAAATCGGCAGGCTATACCCAGGTTGAAATCGACGGCTTCAGCAACTTTCTCAATGCCGGGTTGATCGATACATTCCGGCATTTCCATCCCGATACCATCGCTTACAGTTGGTGGAGTTTCCGTGCCAACGCCCGCGCCACAAATATCGGCTGGCGGATCGATTATGTTTTGACCAGCCAAGCGCTGGCCGGAAAAGTCAAAACGGCTTTTATACTGCCGGAAATTACCGGTTCGGATCATTGCCCGGTCGGGATTACTATTGACCTGTAATATTTCACGCGCGCAGATTTATAACAATTAATCCCCCACTACAATTTTTAATCTCAAATTTCTTATGAGTGACCACGAACTCCTTATTCTTCGCGCGCACCGCGCGGCACTGATGAATTGCCGCAAATGCCCGGAGATGATCGGCCCTGTCGTAAGCGGCAGCCCGGTATTGTCGCCGATTTTATTGATCGGCCAAGCGCCCGGCGATAAGGAAGGCGGTTTCGGAAAGCCCTTTGCCTGGACTGCGGGAAAAACGCTGTTCAAGTGGTTTGAGCGGATTGGCCTGGATGAAGCAACGTTCCGTCAACGGGTTTATATGGCTGCCGTTTGCCGGTGTTTCCCCGGCAAAAACCCAACCGCTGGCGACCGCGTCCCATCTAAATATGAAATAGCCAATTGTTCCGGTTGGTTACAGGCGGAAATCGATTTGCTTAAACCCGAGTTAATCTTGCCGGTAGGTAAACTGGCAATCAGCCAGTTAATGCCCGTTAACAAACTCAATGAGGTCATCGGCAAGATACACCCAATCACTTTTCACGGCCACCGTACCGAGGCAATCCCTTTACCGCATCCGTCCGGCGCATCGACTTGGCACCGTATGGAACCCGGCCTTAGCCTGTTAGAATCGGCTTTGGATCTCCTGCAACAACATAATGCTTGGCAACAAGTGTGCCGCCCGCTGATTGGCGAGTGAGTTATAGCACGAAACCCAAGGATAACCCTGCGTTATTTAAGCGAAACAAAGCGCATAAAAAAAGCCCGGTGAAATCACCGGGCTTTTTTTGGTCTTACTTATAGCAATAATGATGCTTATTTCATCATTGATTTTTTGAACATACGATCCAATTTGCTGTTTGTTTCTTCAGCAAGTGAAGCCGCACGATTTGCAGCTGACTCAGCAGCAGCAGCTCTTGAAGCAGCATCAGCAGCAGCAC
>JBGAWU010000467.1:0-1438 GCA_044227425.1 Methyloglobulus sp. | reverse complement strand
GATTATTTTCATAATATTAGTTTGGAGAAAACTGAATGACTGGAAAAGCAATCACATTCATATCATTGGTATTCGCGCTTACTTGTTTATCTACGCCGCCTATTAAAGCAGATTCACTTTTACGCCATGTTGGTAGCAACGCCGCACTGGCAAATACAACGGGCCTTATCGCGGATACAGTAAATTTTGACAAAATTGCCGTTAAACGCGACCAACCTTACGACGAAGCCAAAGATCCCGCTTTACGTAAAAGTGTGGATAAGACCAACGTTCTCCCCTGGGGAGCGATCATCATGCCAATCGCCGTATTTTTAGCGTTTGTGTTTGTATTTTTAAGGAAGAAAGATTCAGATTAATCCAATTAAGCTTCATTTATCTTTAAGCGGGCAAACGTATCATGGCGGCAACTTAATTTTTAATAAACCATCATTCGACACCTATGGATATCGACTTACTGAATAAAAACCATGGTTTACCAGGATTTGTTAATTTTATTAAAGGGCAAGGCGACTTACCCTTTATCAAAATCCGCAATCAAAGTGCAACCGCGCTGATTTCCTTGCTCGGCGGACAAATCCTGTCTTATAAGCCATCCACGCAAGCCACTGATATGCTGTTTCTCAGCAAAAAGTCATTTTATGAGGACGGCAAAGCCATCCGTGGCGGCATTCCGGTCTGCTGGCCGTGGTTCGGCCCTGATCCCAAAGGTCTGCATCGGCCAAACCACGGCTTTGTCCGTACGCATCTCTGGAAAGTACTCAATACCGCCAGCACGGATAGCGAAACCAAAATCACTTTGCAATTTATCGAAAGCCAGAAAAGCGACCGCACTTGGAAACAGCCGTTCACTCTCATCATGGATATAACGATTTCGGCGCAGCTAAGTTTAAAGCTCACGACGCACAACACAGGTGATAAACCCTTTTCGATCACTCAGGCGTTCCACGCTTATTTCTGTATCGGCGATATCAGTCAAATACAGGTACTCGGGTTGGAAGGTTGCACCTATTTCGACAAATTAGACCAGGGCAAGGAAAAAATTCAAACAGATATTGTTACTATCAGCGAAGAAACTGACCGGATTTATCAGGATGTGGCTAATCACGTCAGCCTTCAAGATCCCGTTTTAAGCCGTCGGGTAGACATCGTTTCGCAACACTGCAAAACCGGCGTAGTCTGGAATCCCTGGCAAAAAACTGCACGAAAAATGGTCGACCTGGGCAATCAAGACTACAAGCATTTTGTCTGTGTAGAAACCGGGAATATTGCCTTCGACCTCATCCAAATTCCGCCCGGCGAAGCACATTGCCTGTTTACATCCTACACGATTAAAACACCTGACACCCAGGTATGTTAACGGCGCCGAATCCTTAATTTAAGTCCGGTATTCCGCATTAATCTTTACATAATCGTAAGAAAAATCGCACGTCAAGATTTC
>JBGAWU010000466.1:0-1497 GCA_044227425.1 Methyloglobulus sp. | reverse complement strand
GTTCGATATCGTGACCTCAGATCCGATGAAAGCAAAAAAGATGAAGGACAATGTAAATGCCAATAAGGTAATGAATATATTGTTGGAATACCCGTATATGAAGACAAAAGTTTGTCTTACAATAGTTTCCAGGAACAAAAGCACTTGAATAACAACAACAACAGGAATAACCGCTAAAATTCCGACTATAAAATATTTTAGGCTGGTTTTAAGGAAATTAATCATTTTTGCACCTGGCTGTTTATATAGAACCTTAATAATACGCTGAAAAAAATAGACGCGCTATCTGCTTCATTGATCTGTTATTTTGCGTTTAGAACTTGGTTTTGGCCTGATTGAATTTACGTCCGTACGTCAGCTAAACAGAAGAGGTGGTCTCTAATATGTTGCTGCCGCTTTTGGTATCGATGCCTTGACTTTGGCGGATTGTCTCGCTCCCGCTCCGAATCCGCCCTAGAATCAAAGAGGTCAGACTCCATTGAAATTAAACCAAATCAGGCAAAATCAATCGAGCAAGGTAGCCTATGAAGCAGAGCGGAATACGGGAACATCGAAGCCACGAATGCCCGGATTCCGTTACTCTCCATCCAGGCTACTCGCTGCTTTGCTTAGTGAAGTTGAATAATCCTTCTTGAACGAAAGAAATTAGGCTTCAATTTATAGGAAGTTAGGATTCCTAATCCAGAAACAAATAACCATAGTGCTGAGGGAATAGGGGTGGAGAGCGTTCCAGTCCAAGTTCCAGAATGACTTAAATAAACTTGTTGCCAGCCGCCTTCGATAGTTTTGCCTAAGTTCCCGCCATTCGGGTCGATTAACAAAAAGTCCGGAAAACTTGCATCGCCAACAAACCAATAAGGCACAATATCAAAAAAAGATCGGTCGACAAATTGCTGTCCTGGTCCCTGGTTAGCATCACCCCACCAGCTTGGGCCACTTAACTCATAGACGGAGTATTTGGTGCCTAAAACAGTTGCCGAAAAGCTGATTACAGGATTTTTTACAGTCATGACATTAACGCTATTAGGGTCATTACAATCACCGTCAAAATCTGTTTCAACACACATTGTCTTCCCTACGGCGACTACAAGCTTTCCTATGCCAACATTATGATTTCCATCAAAAAAATTAAGATGATAAGTCGCTGCCTCAAGTACAGGCATGGATAACAAGGCGACGGTTACGACTAGGTATCTGCTAATTGATAAGTGTTTACAATTCATTTTATTTCTCTCCAATAAAAAGCTATTTTAAAAAAGAATCAAAAAGGGTCAGACTCCATTGAAATTAAACCAAATCAGCAAGGTATCCCGCATGAAGCAGCGCGGAATACGGGAACATCGAAGCCACGAATGCCTGGATACTGTTACACTCCATCCAGACTACTCGCTTTCAGTAAGCATTAGAATTGGTTATTGATTACGACTTCATCTAAGGCTAACTGCCCGCCACGCGGGTGGGCGGGAGCTAACGCTTTTCCAACCGCCACAAACATAG
>JBGAWU010000465.1:0-1656 GCA_044227425.1 Methyloglobulus sp. | reverse complement strand
TTCCGAAAGTTTCGCCAAAGCGTATCTGGATACGGCTGACAAAGGCACTATCCAAGGCTTGAAAGTCGAACAGGAAGCGAAAGGCATCATTAATAACTTGTTCAAAGACGGCCTGCTGACCGGGCAAGCCAGCAATCGCCCTATCCCGCCCAAACCTGAAAAAGATGCCGCTGGCGGCTTCTTCCAACTGTTCTGGGCAAAAGGCAACAATCCAAGCCACGTCGAACGGGTTTATGCCGATATGTGGGAACATGATTTAATCAAGCACTACAAAGGTATTTTCCATGCGAATCCAGGCGGTTATACCTATACTGAAGGCTGGTCTTCGCTGTTGCGGGATTATACCGAGATTATGGATGAAGACACCCGTCTTCGCGAAGCAGCTAAAACCAAGTCGAACGCAAGCACTGTTACCGAAAGCACCAAATCGGATTCAGGGTCGATGTTGGCAGGCTTGATTTTGGTGGTTCTTGGTCTTTTTGTGGGCTACCTTGTCTTCAGACCTAAAAAAGAAGCCGAATAACCTTGTGGCTTGGACTATTAAAAATAGTTTTTTGACAGTGATAAGCATTGCGCTGCTGATAACCGGCAGCGCATTGTTAATTCCATCGCTCAAACATATTTTTTTAAATAAGGGGGAGTTTTCACAAACCGGTTCATCGTTGAATGTTGCTCTTCTCCAAGGGCAAGCATCTGATCTACAGGGTGCTTTTACAGTAGGTTCCGTCGATAACTATGTAATTCAACGGAATGGCAAGGATGCCTTCAGTCTTTTATTGGCGCATTATAAAGATGACCGAAACCAAGAACGCCGTGCCTTAATGTATCCAAAAAACAAGCAGGAAGCGGCTGTCTTAACCAGTCCAACGGATATAAGACAAAGCATTTGGGAAGAAGCTGCTTCGTCAATCAAACAGAACACCACCAACGATACCCGCATTTTAAGCTGGTGGGATGACGGCCAAAGAATCCATTTCTTAAGCGGTCGTGAAACCTGGATCAGCAAGCCATCCGAAGCAACATTTAAAACCCCGGTTTGGCAGCAGTTACAAGACCATTTCCTGTTAGCCGACGGGGAACAAAAAAGCCGGTTAAGCCAAATGGCACGATGGTTAACGATGGATTCTGATAAGGCGTTGGATGAAATCCGGCAAGCGTTCGGTCCGGCGCAACCTATCTATTTGCTAGTTACCAATGACTTGCTGCTCAGGCAGGGTGAACTGACCGATTATGGCGCAACGCCGCTGACATTCAATTCAACAACTTTTCCTGCGCACGACAACCTGCACGGAGATATTGCCAAAATTAGGGAATGGGCCGCTGAAAACGGCGAAGGGAATTATCTGGTACAAAAAGAAGGTTCCGGCTACCGCGTGTGGGCGACGCCGAAAGAATCCGATTCAGCAAAACGTTCGCTGCTCGTCAGGCTATTGCCGTTTGTCGATTCTTTAAAGCAATTGCCGAATGGTGTGCAGTTGGTTTACCAAAGCCATTGGGGCGGTTATATGTCTATTTATCGGTTGAATTAAGGCGCATTGTGCCGCACATTTAATCATCCACACCCTTTCAAGATGATAGCAGATTATTGCTTAACAAATAGTAAATCCCAAACGCCGTGTCCTAAGCCAAGGCCGCGCTGTTCGAATTTCGTTAATG
>JBGAWU010000464.1:0-1718 GCA_044227425.1 Methyloglobulus sp. | reverse complement strand
TACCAACAGCGCTGACAATTGCCCAATTTCGGCGTGATTAAAGCCGTTTTCTTTTAAAAAGAGGCTCCAATAGGGAATGAAAGCGCCCAGTGTGGCAAAATAGCAAAGGTAAAAGCTGGAGAGGCGCCAATAGGGGACAGACATTTTATTTTGGGAATTGAATAATCTAAGGAATACAATTTGTAGGCTGGAAGGTGTCTTGAATTTTGTGTAAACGGGTTTATTAAAAACGCGGTAAGTCGAGTTCGTAGCCCATTTGTTGAATTGTTTAAATTAAATCGTGCCGTTTCACTTACGCAACTAATAGCTCTTCGACTTTACGGATGTAAGGCACTTGACCCAATTCAAAATCATTCAACAAATCTTTTAAATTTTCGACAAGCTCCTCTTTCGTCGTGCCTTGTGTTTGGTAGTCAGGATACCCATCTAAGAAACCAATATAGAATGGGGCATTTTGCCACGATTAGGCTACTACCAAAATAGTTATAATCACAATAACCCAATCGATTCCCCGCTTGTCGGCGGGGAGCCGGCATTAAATCAACAGACGCGATAGTGACAGAGCCAAAATGAAAACCACACCCAAACCTATCCCAAAAATCCCTCTCATCATCCTAACCGGCTTCTTGGGCAGCGGCAAAACCACCCTGCTTAATAACATCCTAACTCAAGCGCCCCGCTCCGCCGTTATCATCAATGAATTCGGCACGACGCCGATCGACCAGCAATTGCTCAGGGAACATAAGATATTGATTTCGACTTTGTCAGGCGGTTGTTTGTGCTGCCAAGTCAAGGGCGCTTTAATGCCAGTGTTGAAAAACCTGCGGATGACATGGGAAAACGCAGCAGAAAAACCGTTCGACCGGATCATCATCGAAACCAGCGGCATTGCCAACCCGGAACCGGTGCTGGAGACGGTGCTTAAGCAAAGCTGGTTATCGGCGCGATATAGCTTGCAAGGGATTATTGCGACGATTTCCACGCTGACGGGAAATGACACATTGAACCGCTTTGCCGATGCCCAAGCGCAAATTGCCTGGGCGGATTGTATCGCCCTCACCCATACCGATTTAGCCAGCTCTAGCCAAATCGAACAGTTAGAAACGCGCCTTGCCGAATTATCCCCGGCGGCCAAAAAAATTCATGTGCTTAACGGGGCTATTGATCTTGAACGACTTTTGAATTTTTCAACACACATCCGTTGCTTACCGATTATTAAACAAACAGATTTTATCGATCACGGCTTTAATAGCGTCAGTTTACAATTTAAACATCCCATCACTTGGTATCGTCTTGAGGTTGTCTTGCTGAACCTGATGGAACACTACGGCGAAAATTTAACCAGGATTAAAGGCCTTATTTTCGACCCTGCTTTCGACCATCCCTTGCTCGTTCAGGGTTCATCTAGCAGGTTATATCCCCCCACTCATTTGCCTGCCCGTGAGTCCGATGATTTTATCAGCCGTTTGGTATTTATTATGGCGGATGAAGTGGCGGGGTTTGAGGAAACCGTGCTATCAGAATTAAAACCGCTGTCGTAAATTAATAATTTTTCAGCATTTATTTAACAATGACGACTACAAATTGTTTTTCGGTCATGTTGTGTTAATAGAGAACAAATGACAAAAGCCGCTGTCCGTCTTAAACAGCAACTTATCAGATTAAGCCAGATGAAAACAGCGCCCAATTATAAGCCCATAAAAACCCTGCTACCTTGA